>NZ_JAUBRK010000024.1:0-110536 GCF_036701825.1 Microcoleus sp. MOSTC5
TCTTCCTTCTTCCTTCTTCCTTCTTCCTTCTTCCTTCTTCCTTCTTC
This sequence comes from Microcoleus sp. MOSTC5, assembly GCF_036701825.1. Classification (NCBI taxonomy): domain Bacteria; kingdom Bacillati; phylum Cyanobacteriota; class Cyanophyceae; order Oscillatoriales; family Microcoleaceae; genus Microcoleus; species Microcoleus sp. MOSTC5. The sequence continues at coordinate 48 of NZ_JAUBRK010000024.1, forward strand.
CTTCTTCCTTCTTCCTTCTTCCTTCTTCCTATGGCTCGTTATTCTCGACTGCAAAAACTCGGCTCTTATATGCGCCCGCACTGGAAACCAACATTCTGGGGCGTTTTTTCGCTGTTAATTGTCAATGCTGTGGGCGTTTACATTCCCCTGCTAATTCGGAATGCAGTTGACACTCTCCAAGTTGCGACTAAATTTGACCAAGTTTTCAACTACGTGGCACTAATTCTGCTCCTCGCCTCAATTATGTGGCTGATTCGGATGGCATCGCGGATTTTGCTGTTTGGCGTGGGGCGTCAAGTCGAATTTGACCTCAAACAGCAAATTTTTAACCATTTATTAACATTAGAACCGTCTTATTTTGCCGCCAATACGGTTGGGGATTTAATTAACCGCGCTACTTCCGATTTGGACAATATTCGGCGCTTGGTGGGGTTTGCGGTGCTCAGTTTGGCGAATACAGCTTTTGCTTATGCTTTGAGTTTGCCGGTGATGCTGGGGATTAATGTACGGCTGACGCTGTTGGCGATCGCAGTTTATCCTTTAATGCTGGTTTTGGTACAGTTATTTAGCGACAAACTTCGTATCCAGCAGTTAAGTGTACAGGAAGAACTGTCGGCGATGAGCGATTTAATTCAGGAGGATATGAGCGGGATTTCCGTAATTAAAATCTACGCTCAAGAAGAAAACGAACGCCGAGCTTTTCGCGATTGCAACGCGCAGTTGCTATCAGCTAATTTGGAATTAGCAAAAACTCGAAACTTTCTTTTTCCGCTGCTGGGCGGTTTGGCAAGCATCAGTTTGTTGGTGCTGCTTTCGGCTGGTGGCGGGTCAATTGCTAAGGGTCAAATTAGCATTGGCGATTTTGTGGCGTTGCTGATTTATGTCGAGCGTTTGGTGTTTCCCACGGCGCTGTTGGGTTTCACGATTACTGCTTACCAGCGGGGAGAAGTGAGTGTCGATCGCATCGAATCAATTCTGACTGTGGAACCGCAAATTAAGGATGCAGCCGGTGCAGTTGAACTGCCGACTCCAGTCAAAGGCGAAATTGCGGCTCGCCATCTAAATTATATTTATCCGGGTGCTAAGATACCCGCGCTAAAAGATGTTGATTTTACCATAAAACCGGGAGAAACTGTCGCAATTGTTGGCGCGATCGGCTCGGGAAAATCAACTTTAGCTAATGCGCTGCCACGCTTACTCGATATCGATCCGGGTCAGTTATTTGTAGACGGACAGGATATTACCAAGGTAAAATTGACCCAATTGCGCGGGGCGATCGCCTACGTTCCGCAAGAAAGTTTTCTGTTCGGCACTACCATCAAAAATAACATCCGCTACGGAAACCCTTTAGCGGAACAGCCGGAGATTGAAGCGGCGGCGAAACAAGCGCAAATTCACCCCGAAATCCTCAATTTTCCGCAGCAGTACAAAACAGTTGTCGGCGAGCGCGGCATTACTTTATCCGGCGGACAGCGGCAGCGGACGGCACTTGCTCGCGCTTTGTTAGTTGACGCTCCGGTGTTAATTTTGGATGACGCTCTTTCCAGCGTTGACAATCAAACTGCTACCGATATTTTGCAAAACTTGGCAACGGGAACCGATCGCAAAACAGTAATTTTTATCTCGCATCAAATGTCAGCGGCGGCCACTGCCGATCGCATTTTTGTGATGGAGAGAGGAGAAATAGTTCAGAGCGGGACTCACGCTGAATTGGTAGGGCAAACAGGGCTTTATCAGTATTTGTGGAACCAGCAAAAATTAGAGGAATTGCTGCATTGACCAGTGACAGATACTTTGAGTCATCTAGAGTTAGACCCTAAATAAGTAGATTGGTCAGGACTTATGCAAGTACGCTATATATAGCGTGCATCTCAAAAACAAACACTACGAATCGAAACCCGTCAGGGTCGAAAATACAGAGTATCTGACAAGGGCGTGCTTGTCGCGATCGCTTTATTAGATTTATTAAGCGACCGCTGCTCTTTGTTAGCACGCTACATATAGCGCAATACGGTTCAGTTAAGAGCAATCTGACTTCTAAAAGATGCCTGTATTTCCCATAAAATCGTGAGGTTAAATTCGTCGGACAGCGTTAACTGAACCGTATTGACATATAGCGTGCTTGGGTAAGTCCTGTGGGAGTCGGAGTGATTTCGGGGATGACGGGATTGTTACATCTCTTTACATTTGGGTTTGGGACAGCTCGTATTCATGATTACCTTCTATTGTATGTTATGCAAGCTTTTTACTTGTTCTGCTTGCTTCAATAAATCTGCCTGGGAGTGGCGGTTTCGTTACATTTCTTTACATCCTGTCCTATTTTGTCCGTATCCCGGCTTTACCCCTAAAGGGGATATTTAAGCCGGATTTGGTATAATCGCGTGTTTTATTTCACGGCGATCGCTGAAATATTTTTCAGAAAACTAATGCTAGGAGCAAAAAAGAATTCGCCTCCTTTCATCGTGACAAAATTATAAAAATCGAACGGTACTTTCTCGTCCTTCCCCCACTCTTTCGGCCACGCTTGCCCTTCAATTTGTTTTTTTCCTTGACCTGCAATGCCGTCCAAGCCTGTTGTATAGTTGACAAAATGCTGATTATTCGCCCAGTTTTTTTGCATAAACATAAACTGGTTGAAAATGTCGCGCTGAAAACATAGAAACAGCAATCCTACTTTTTCGCCTGACGCTGGCTGAACCTTCAGCTCTTTTAAATGTTCCAGTTGATTTTCAAATCGCGAGAGTTTTGACAGGGAGTTATCCCGTGCATTCGGCATCTCGCCATAGCTAACTGCTCGACGAACAATTCGATGCTGGCGGTGTTCTTCTAAGGTTCGGTATTTGTCGTTTTTGTCGCCGCGCGGATTTGCTTTGCGGATGTGTGCGTGAAAGGGACATTTCATTCCGTCGCGATCGCCATCATAATTGAAATTATTAGGAACTGTATCGGAATTTTGTTTTGATGGAGAAAGGGTCACTGGCGTTCCGTCTCTGAACCGCCCCACAACTAAAGCACCTGCCCTTTCTACATCTCGATCTGACAATCGCAGCTTTTTAGCCAGTTCTCTCTCTGCTTCTCTGAACCCTCGCACATCTTGTTCGAGCTTTCGGTAGACGCAATAGCTGCCAAAGCTATGCTCTCCCTCACCGAAAGGATCTTTTACAAGCACTAATTCTAAAGGTGCAGAAGCATCCCACAAATCAGTACCTTGTTCTTTTGCTAGCTCAATATCTTCTTTTAAAAATAGAGGCTGGCTGACACCATCTCGGAACCCAAAATGTTCAATAGTCTGCCCTTTTTTATTTTTGAGGACAATGCCTACTTCTGTATGAACAATCTCTGCGACGAGCCCAACTTCTTCTATGACCTGTTTTGCCTGTTTTTCCAGGTTGTCGCGATCGTTATCAGCCAGGAGAATGAAAGCATGAATTTCATTTTGGAAACTTTTTTCCCATTCTTCAACTGGAGGGTCGAACAGAATCGTCCTGAATTGCCGAAGTCCGACTTTGAAAGCTGGACTTGGAAATTTGCCGCTTCCCCCGGCATCTAACTCGAAGTCGAGCACTTTATAACCGTTATAAGATAGAAAAAAGTTGGCAAACAAACCTTCGACTTCTTGACAGTTGCTTCTAAACTTAGCATGATCGTCCCACTGTTTCTTAGCGGACATAACAAACTTTTCGGTAAAGTAGCCGATCCATTTTTTAACTGCGTCGGGGTCTGACTTGAATTTAATCAAAATATGGGTTGAATAGTCTCGTTCGTGACTTTTGAGGATATTTCCCTGCAAATCCTCTAACATATTTTGATACTGTGGATTGTTAGGATCGATATGGGTTTGGTTTAAGTCTATGGTCACAGCTTTTTTGCAGCACTCTATTTTTGAGGTTTTGGCTTTGGCCGTTTCTCAGTTTTGCAAACTGTAAGATAGTTAACAGCTTTGTTGCTTAGCGGATTTTGGCTTTGATTTATCAAAATTACCAGGTTGTAAGTGTCCTGTCAAGCTATTAAATTTGCCAGACTCAGAAGAGAGTTTTCTCCCGCTTCCCAATCTACCGGAGGAGCTAGATACTTTAAGCGATGACCAACTCTATGGATATGCCAATCAAGGTGGATTATTTGGGCTTATGAGATTCACTTAAATCGGATATCTTGTAGAATTCTCGATCTGCTCTATAGCCAGCCCGGAAATTTATTTCCGGGTTCATAACGTGCAGTTGGCGTAAATTTATGTAAATTGTATCTTGACTTAAAGATATTTCCGTACTAGGCTGTCATCAGCCGATAGGTTTTATCGACAAGTGCTCTATTTGACCATTAGCTGAGAGGTAAATTATGGACAAACCCCTGTATCCTCCAGACTTAGCTGAAGCATGGAACCGTCTTTTTGGTCATGCTTGGCATAAGGATAATAAGGAATTTCTGCACCAACTGAGGAAAGATCCAAGGCAAACAATTGGTGAGGTTGTAAACTCTGGTAAACCTGAAAGTATATTAGGGTCATGTGCGACGATTCTAGAATATGTAAATGACGACTACTGCGAGTATGGTTTCATATCGCTGCCGACTCTACCAGAGGGATTAGAAGGATTGAGCGAAGAACAACTCTATGCTTATGCCAATCAAAGCGAGTTGTACGGAATTATGAGACATACTTGAATGGCCTAAAAATTTTGCACTACCTAAGTATGAAAAGAGAAAAATAATGATTAACACTCCTTGTCCGCCAGAGTTGCGAGATGCCTGGGCACGGGTTTTTGCTCATGCTTGGAAACCAGACAATAAAGACTTTCTGCGAACACTGAACAAAGATCCGAGAGGAACAATTAGTCAAATCGCCAACTCTCGCCAACCTGAAAAGCTAGCAGAAGCTTGCAATACTATCCTCAACTATGTAGATGCCCCTGACTCGGAAGAGGGTTTTTTGGCCCTTCCTGACCTGCCAGAAAGTTTCCCGGGGGATTTAAGCGAGGAACAGCTCTATAGCTATGCCAAGCAAGACGGATTGTACGGACTTCTCAGAATATGTTGAAGATCGGATCTGGTGTTTTAAAACGCTAATTCTCAAGACATATTTTTTGAATTAGCGATCGCGCGTAAAATTAGCCTTGACTTACTCCTACCAGATATACCTTCTCCATAGGGGCGCATAGCTATGCGCCCCTAGAGCCTAAATCACGAAAAGAAGAGATAGTCTTTTGGCGGCAATAAAATATAAAAAATTGGCGCTAATCTCTGACATGAGTTATAGCAGAAGGAAGAAGGAAGTTCGGCAACGGATTCGCAAGGACGGATGTAACGGATGTAACGGATGTCAGTCCGATGTCCGTCGGAAGAAGGAAGAAGGATGAGGGAAGAATAGCAAGGGTTTCAGCAATCAAAAACGTCCTAACACTCTTGGCGGTTGCTATATTTAAACAATAGTTATTTAAACAATGATGCGTCAGCCGAGGTTTAAACCATGTTTTCGCTGCGAAATTGTCCCTTCTGAAGGCGTATTTTTACTTGCCGAAAAAGACCATTTTATGTTACGGGGAGATGCCTACATTCAGCTTGCACCGCTTCTAGACGGTAAACACACCTTAGAAGAAATTATAGATACTCTGCAAGATAGACTCTCTTTTGTAGAAATATTCTATCTGCTCGATCGCCTGCAAAGTCAAGGCTATATTACAGATGCCCATCCCTCCCTGCCAGCCGAAAAAGCCGCTTTTTGGGAAATGCTAAAGGTCGAGCCAGAGATAGCTGAAAAACACCTCGAGGAAACGACTGTTTCTGTAGTTTCCTTGGGTGAAATCGACACCGAACCATTCAAAGCAATGCTCGCATCAGTTGGAGTTAAACTCGGCGAAAAGGGCGATCGCTCGGTGGTGCTAACTGACGATTATCTGCAAGAAGATTTAGAAGAAATTAATCAAAAAGCCTTGCGGTGCGATCGCCCCTGGATGCTCGTCAAACCATTAGGAACAGAAATTTGGATCGGCCCTATTTTTATCCCCGGCAAAACTGGCTGCTGGGAATGCCTAGCGCACCGACTACGATCGCACCGCAAAGTAGAAAATTACCTGCAAAACCAAAAAAACACCGCATCCTTCCCCACTTCTTTATCTGCATTGCCATCAACCCTAGCTACAGCCTACGGCATCGCCGCCACCGAACTTGCTAAATGGATTGCCTGCGATCGCAGCGAATCTCTCGAAAGCAATATCATCACCTTAAACGCGCTTTCTCTGGAAAAACGCCATCACTTTCTCGTGCAGCGTCCCCAATGTCCGTGCTGCGGAAACCCGCAAGATTTCGCAGCTAAACAATCAGCACCCATCGCTCTTTCTAGTCGTAAGAAATCTTTTACTCGCGATGGCGGACACCGCTGCATCTCGCCAGAAAAAACCTTGAAAAACTTAGAGCATCACGTCAGCCCCATTACTGGTATTATCAGCATTCTTCAGCGAATTTCTACCTGGGAGGAAGAAAATGGACTGACAACTTCCTACCGTGCCGGTTACAGTTTAGTCGGCGCGATCGCAGACTTAAATGAATTGCAAGAAAGCCTGCGTAGCGAATCTTACGGTAAGGGAAAAAGCGACACTCAGGCAAAAGTCAGCGCCTTGAGCGAAGCAATCGAGCGCTACTCCATCGCATTTCAAGGAGATGAAGCCAGAATCCGAGGGAAGTTAAAAGACTTGGGGAGTGTCGCAATTCACCCAAATACTTGTATGCTTTATAGCGAAAAGCAGTTTTCAAATCGCGAGCAATTGAATAGCGATCGCATCAGATTTAACTGGATTCCAGAACCATTCAACGAAGAGGTGGAAATCGAGTGGAGTCCAGCTTGGTCGTTAACTCACAACGCGCCTCGATACATCCCCACTGCCTACTGTTACAGCGGTTATTCCCAAAAATATTATGCCCCCTTTGCTGTTGCCAACTCCAATGGATGCGCCGCCGGAAACTACTTAGAAGAAGCAATCATGCAAGGCTTCATGGAATTAGTAGAACGAGACAGTATTGCCCTGTGGTGGTATAATCAATTAAAAAAACCAATAGTAGATATTTCCAGCTTTGACGAGCCGTATTTTCAGGAAATAGAGGCGCATTACAAAACGTTTCAGCGCGACCTCTGGGTACTCGACCTTACCAGCGATTTAAACATTCCCGTATTTGCCGCTATTTCGCGCCGCAATGACCGTGAAGAAGAGAATATTATTATGGGTTTCGGGGCACATTTTGACCCGCAAATAGCCCTGCTACGGGCCTTAACCGAACTGAATCAATCCCTGCCTGCTGCGTTTTTTGGCATACTCGATCCAAAGAGTGCCGATCGCGATCGCGACAGAGAAGCGATCGAATGGTGGAAGAGCGCAACAGTCGCTCAACACCCCTATTTATTGCCAGACAAAACAGCCCCCTCAAAAACACCCGCAGACTATCTCAAACAGTGGAGCGACGATCTTTATACAGACGTAATGAACTGCGTAGAAATTGCCCGAACAAACGGATTAGAAACAATTGTTTTAGACCTATGCCGCCCTGATTTAGGCTTGTCCGTTGTTAAAGTAATTGTACCCGGACTGCGGCATTTTTGGCCGAGATTTGCCCCTGGTAGGCTCTACGATGTACCCGTTAAAATGGGTTGGCTAGCTGAGCCTTTGACTGAGGAACAATTGAATCACCTACCAGCTTTTTTCTGAAAGTTTGTCAAATTTAAAAAATCTCAATAATCTTATGTTGAAGCCCTATCAAATCATCGATGCAGATTGCCACGTTTTAGAGCCAATTGACCTGTGGAAAAACTACCTCGAACCAGCCTTTAAAAACCGGGCACCATCGCTCGATCTAAAAGTTGATGGTCAACCGATTTATCAGAAGATAACCCGCCAACACCAAGAGGAAGGGCTGAAAGTGGCAATCCGGGATTTCACCAGCTACGGAATCGATCGCTACGATGCCTGTTCTCAGGTAAAGGCGATCGCGAAAATGGGAGCTGATATCGCATTTTTGTATCCCACAATGGGACTGTGGCTGCTTGCCGTCGATACAATGGATGCACAACTAGCAGGCGCATTTACCCGCGCCTACAACAATTGGCTGCGAGACTTTTGCAGCTATGACCCCCAGATTCTTAGAGGAGTCGGTGCGATTAATCTCCACGCTCCCGAAGAAATGGTGCCAGAACTGCGTCGCATCGCAGAATTTGGATGGAAAGCCGTGTTTTTGCGCCCCAACCCAGTCAAGGGACGGCTGCTTTCTGACCCCGCTTACGAGCCATTTTGGAGCGAATGTGAGCAGTTGGGGATTGCCGTCAGCCTCCACGAAGGGACTCATTCCCACCTGCCAACCACCGGATCGGATCGGTTTAACACCCGATTTGCCATGCACGCCTGTTCGCATCCAATGGAACAGATGATGGCCCTGTTGGCCCTCATCGAAGGAGGAGTGTTGGAACGCCATCCCCAACTCAGAGTAGGCTTTCTAGAGTCGGGTTGCGGCTGGCTACCCTACTGGTTGTGGCGGCTCGATCGCGAGTATTGCGACTTAGGCTGGGAAGTCAAAGACAATGTTAAAATGAAACCCTCAGAATATTTTCGCCGTCAGTGCTTCATCTCATTTGAACCTTCTGAGCCTTATTTAGCTGAGACAATTGACTACATCGGCACGGATAATCTGATCTTCGGTTCTGATTTTCCTCACATCGATCACCACCCAGACATTATCGGGGAAGTTGTAGCGTTGAGCGATCGCCTATCCGAAAAAACCGTAAAAAAAATCCTCTGGGACAACCCCTTTCGCTTTTACGGACTTGATGGTCAAAATTTGTAGGGCCAAACCGCCCGTAGTTGCCCCAATGCCGAAAACGCCTATTTCCTCCGTTAGTCAAGCGGAGTCGGCACGGGGGCACAACCATACAAAATCCTCATTTTCCTGAGAATGAAACAGATGTCTCTATACGGATAATGAAGTAAGGAACAAATTAATGACGCTCACAATTTCCGGCTACCAAATTACCCAAGAAATTTACGAAACTGCCAACTCACTAATCTATCGCGGATGCAGCCCAACAGATAACCAGCCCGTTATCCTCAAAGTGCTCAAACAAGCCTATGCGCCGCCGGAAAAAATAGCCTGGTTCAAGCGGGAATATGAAATCCTCCAAAAATTGAATTTGGCGGGAGTCGTAAATCCCTTAAACCTGGAAAGCTACCAAAATCGCTGGGTAATCGTACTGGAAGATTTTGGCGGCGAATCCCTCCAGCAGTTAATAAAGAGTCAGCCCTTCACGCTGAGCGAGTTTTTGTCTCTTGCCCTTCAGATTGCAGACATCCTTGCTCAAGTGCATCAGCAGCAAGTTATACACAAAGATATTAACCCTTCTAACATTGTCTTTAATCCCAAAACTGGACAATTAAAAATTATTGATTTTGGTATTTCTACAGTTCTCTCGCGAGAAAATCCAACGCTGCGAAACCCGAATGTTTTAGAAGGAACGCTCGCCTATATCTCGCCTGAACAAACAGGGCGAATGAACCGAGCGCTCGATTATCGTACAGATTTTTATTCGCTCGGAGCAACTTTCTACGAGTTGCTAACAGGGCAATTGCCTTTCCAGATTGACGATGCGATGGAGTTGGTGCATTCGCACATTGCTAAACACCCTACCCCACCTCACCAACTCAACGCAGATATTCCCCAACCTCTGTCAGAAATTGTCATCAAGCTGATGGCTAAAAATGCCGAAGACCGCTATCAATCGGCTTATGGCGTTAAGGCAGATTTAGAGGAATGTTATAGGCAATGGAAGCGATCGCAGCGCATCGAGCCTTTCCCTCTAGGTCAGCAGGATTTTTCCAGCAAATTCCAACTTTCGCAAAGGTTATACGGACGAGAGCGAGAAGTCGAAATGCTACTCGCCGCCTTCGATCGAGTCGCAGGCATACAAAAAAATGAAAATCCCCAATCGCAAATCCCCAAACGCAAATCCCCAATTGAAATGATGCTGGTAGCGGGATATTCTGGTATCGGCAAGTCGGCTTTGGTACAGGAAGTTTACAAGCCAATTACGCGGCAAACCGGGTATTTTATCTCTGGAAAATTCGACCAATATCAGAAAGATATTCCCTATGCCTCGCTGGTACAAGCCTTTCGCTCTTTAGTGGCGCAATTGCTGACCGAAAGCGAATCTCAGATAGTAGCGTGGCGCGAAAAATTGTTAGCAGCTATTGGTGAGAACGGTCAGTTAATCGTTGCGGTCATTCCCGAATTGGAATTGATTATTGGCACTCAACCAGCCGTCCCCGAACTGGCTCCAGCAGAAGCCCAAAATCGCTTTAATTTAGTGTTTCAAAACTTCATTCGGGTGTTTACTCAGCCGGAACATCCAATGGTGATGTTTCTGGACGATTTGCAATGGAGTGATGGCGGTTCTTTAAAATTAATTCAACGGCTGATGACAGGCTCAGAAAGTCAATATTTGTTTATTATTGGCGCGTATCGGGATAACGAAGTGAGCGATGCTCATCCCCTAATGCTGACACTGGATGAGATTCGTCAAGCTGAGGGAATTGTTAGTCAAATAACCTTAAAACCATTGGAGTTATCTCATGTCAGTCAGTTGATTGCCGACTCTTTCAACTATGACTTAGCACCAATTCTGCCTTTGGCAGAATTGGTGCAGACCAAAACCAATGGCAATCCCTTCTTCATTAATGAGTTTTTGAAATCTCTGTACAGCGAAGGACTGCTGAAGTTTGATTTTCAGCTTGGTGGCTGGCAGTGGGACTTGCAGCAGATTCAAGCGCAGAACATCACCGATAATGTCGTAGAGTTGATGGCGGGCAAGGTGCAGAAGTTACCGCTTTCAACGCAGCAAGCTTTGAAGCTAGCTGCCTGTATTGGCAACCAGTTCGATCTCCAAACGTTGGCAATTGTCTCTGAAAAATCGCCGCGAGAAATAGCGATTGATTTGTGGGAAGCGATCGCAGAAGGTCTGATCTTACCTCTCAGCGATGCCTACAAGTTGATAGAACTTGACGTGCAGGGGTTAGCAGAAGAGATAGAAGTTGAGTATAAATTTGCCCACGATCGCATTCAGCAAGCCACCTATTCCCTCATTCCCGAAGCAGACAAAAAAGTTGTGCATTGGCAAGTAGGGCAACTGCTGCTACGGAATACACCGCTAGAGAAGCGAGAGCAAAAAATATTTGATATCGTCAACCAACTAAATCAAGGGGGCGATCGCATTTCCTGTCAAGCCGAGCAAGACGAGCTAGCTCAGCTTAACCTGACAGCAGGCAAAAAAGCCAAGGCATCAGCAGCCTATCAACCCGCCTTCAATTACTTGCAAGTTGGCTTGAGCTTATTAGAAGAAAATAGCTGGGAATGCCAGTATGAATTGATTCTAGCGCTGCACGTAGAAGCCGCAGAAGCAGCTTATCTCAGCGACAACTTCCAGCAGATGGAACGATTAGCTTCTGTAGTGAAAAATCGCGCCAAAACTGTACTCGACAAAGTAAGAATCTACAGAGTAACCGTACTGGGTTATGCAAACCAGCATCAACTACCAGAAGCAATGCGTAGCGGACTCGAAATTTTAGCTCAGTTGGGGATCGCGCTACCGGAAAACCCAAGTTTAGCAGACATCGGACAAGCTATAGAAGAAACAAAAGCGGCTTGGCTAGGCAAGCAAATTGAGGATCTCATTGACCTGCCAGAGATGACCGCTCCTGAAAAGCTGGCAGCAATGGATCTCCTGTTTGATGTCATACATCCAGCCTATGACGGCAACCCCGGACTCTTCACACTGTGCGCCCTCCAAATGGTCACTTTATCGGTCAAATATGGCAATACGCCTCTATCAGCTCAAGGTTATGGATCTTACGGAATAGTTCTGTGTGGTGTCGTCTTCGATATAGAGTCTGGCTATCAATTTGCGAAACTTGCATTGAAGCTGGTAGAGAAATTCAATAGCAAAAAAATCAAATCGGCGGTGATATTCTTAGTTTATTATTTTTCGGTAATTTGGAAAGAACACTTCAGAGAAATACTTAAACCTTTTTTAGAAGGATACCAAAGTGGCTTAGAAACTGGAGACTTGCTACTGGCTGCCTTTAATGCTTACGGCTATTCTTGTCATTTATACTGGATTGGCAAGGAACTGGTCGAGGTCGAACGGGAAATGGGCAAATACAGTCAGGCAATATCCAATATCAATCAGAATCTAACTCTGACTTATCTCAACAGATATTGGCAAGTCGTCTTAAATTTGAGTGGAAAATCAGAAAACACCTGTCGATTAATTGGCGAAAGTTATGACGAAGTAAAGATGTTGCCAAGGATGCAGGAAAACCAAGACAGATACGGAATTGGTGACTTGCATTTACACAAACTTATCCTCTGTTATTTATTTGGAAACTACGGCGAAGCCCTGGAAAATGCGGCAATTGCAGAAAATTATTTAGATGCTATGTTAGCTACGTCATCTGTCGCTATTTTCCATTTCTATTATTCTCTAGCACTGCTGGCAGTATTTGCTGATACTCCAGAGTCCGAAAAAGAGGCTTTTCTTGAAAAGGTTGCTGCCAACCAGGAAAAAATGAAAATGTGGGCGAGTTACGCTCCTATGAATTACCTGCACAAATATTACCTCGTCGAAGCGGAACGCGCCCGAGTTCTGGGCAACTATAAAGATGCCAGAGAATATTATGACTCTGCTATCTCCTGCGCCCGCGAAAATGAATATCTCAACGAAGAAGCTCTCGCCTACGAACTCGCGGGACGATTTTACCTCTCCCGCAACCAAAGCCACGTTGCTGGTCACTATCTCCAAGATGCTCGCTACGCTTACCAGACTTGGGGTGCCCTTGCCAAAGTCAAAGACTTAGAAGCGCGATATCCTCAGTTTCTCACCTCAACAACTAGCTCTACGAAAGTCACCCAAACAACCATTTCCACTACAGGCAGCAGTTCCGGCGAAGGGCTAGATTTAGCCACAGTCGTGAAAGCTTCTCAAGCTATTGCAGGGGAAATTGTCTTAGATCAATTGCTCGCTAAATTGACGAACCTCATCCTCGAAAATGCCGGGGCGCAAAAAGGCTTCCTCATTCTATCCGACAACGGAATTTTAAAAATTCAAGCACAAGGAGAAATCGAGCGCGAAGTCCAAGTGCTGCAATCTCTTCCAGTTTCTAGCAGCGAAAATCTTCCCTTGGCGATAATCAATTACGTCGCTCGCACTCAAGAAAATGTGGTTTTAAGCGAAGCCACGCGGGAAGGGATTTTTACCAACGATCCTTACATTATCGCTCACCAACCTAAGTCAATCTTGTGTAGCGCCATCGTTAATCAAGGCAAACTCATCGGCATTCTTTACTTAGAAAATAACATTGCGATCGGTGCTTTTACACCAGAACGCCTGGAAGTTGTCAACATCCTTTCTTCTCAAGCTGCTATCTCCCTTGAAAACGCCCTTCTCTATCGCACTCTAGAACAAAAAGTCGATGAACGCACTGCCCAATTAGCATCAGCCAACCAAGAAATTACGGTGCTTAACGAGCGTCTGAAAGCTGACAATATCCGAATGAGTGCTGAGCTAGACGTAACGCGCCGACTGCAACAAATGATTTTGCCGAAAGAGGGCGAACTCAGTAATATTCCCGGACTTGATATTGCTGGTTTTATGGAACCCGCCGACGAAGTAGGTGGCGATTACTACGATGTACTACAATACGGCGATCGCATCAAAATTGGCATCGGCGACGTAACGGGACACGGATTAGAAAGCGGCGTTTTAATGATTATGGCGCAAACTGCCGTGCGAACGCTAATGGTGAACAATGAAACTGACCCCGTGCGATTTTTAAATGCCATCAATTGCACTCTTTATGACAATGTAAACCGCATGAATTGCGACAGAAACCTCAGCCTTTGTTTGCTAGACTATGAGGAGGGGACTCTGCGCTTGAGCGGACAGCACGAAGAGGTGATTGTAGTGCGGTCTAGCGGCGAAGTGGAACGAATCGATACGATGGATTTAGGCTTCCCGATCGCTTTAGACTCAGACATTGCCGATTTCATTCTATCAACTGAAGTCCACTTAACTCCGGGAGATGTGGTGGTGCTTTACACTGACGGAATTACAGAAGCGAAAAATGAACAAGGCTTGTTATACGGTGTGGAACCACTGATAGAATCCATCTGCCGAAATCGCGATCGCACTGCTGAAGAAATCCGCCAAGCTGCGATTGATGACTTGCGCTATTACATCGGCGAACAAAAAGTGTTTGATGATATTACCTTAGTGATACTTAAGCAGAAGTAGCCTCGGCGGCGAGACTGGGCTGTTTCATTCTCGGCTCATTCATCAAGTCATGGAGGCAGCTATTCCTTACCGTACAGATTGGGTGATTGAAAATGCGAGCCAAGAAGGCCTAAAAATAGCGAAGCTGTCATCAACCGCAAAGTAGCACTTCAAACCCTTACCTGATAAGGCATTGCGATTAATGTTGCACTTTTGTACACATATCTCGGCTCAATGCCCTATTCACATGACACAAGTGAATTAATACCATTTTGCCAAATAAGTGCTCCAATGTCAGAAAATTAAGGGAGTTTTTAGGAAGGTCAACTATCAAGAAAGAATTGATGCAACAGTCAAGGAGTTGAAAATAATTTTGTCACAACAACGAACTGTAATTAATCGACAAAAAATTTAAGCACTTTATTGCTTAAAAGCTGGCTATAGTCTAAGTCTGACAGATGTAGCTGAACGTTTAGGGGTACATAGAGTTACTGTACATAGATGGTTAAAAAAATATAGTATTGGCGGTCTATCAGGATTGTTAGAAATACGGCAATCAACGGGTAGACCGCGAGTAATTCCCTCGGGCGTAATAGCTGGATTGTCAAAAAAATTAAGTGATGAGTCCTGTGACTTCAAGAGTTATAAGCAAATTGCGAAATGGGTGGAAAACAACTTGTCAGCCCTAGCTACTGTTGCATGATTTTTGAAAATTGGTATCAGTTAAAAGCTAGTTTGTTAGCAGATTACCTCAGCCAAGAGCTTAAACATGCCTCTCTTAAGCTGAAATTTATTTAGTTGACTCCTCAATTCAAACACACATTGATTCTCTTTTTATCTAGTGATCGCCTGAGTCAGACTGTTGGTGATCGCCAGATCCTTAATGCGCTATATATAGCGTCATTGCGTAAGTCCTGTTGGTGCAAATAAACTGGTCACGAGGAGGGCGGGTTTTGTCAGAATAACAGGCTGCTAGCATAGCTCCCGATTAAACCCGCCAGACCTATCTAATGTTTATTTGTAACTACCTACTTAACTAGGAAAGTTACTGTTAAAATTTATCCCACTAGCTGCATCCCTAATCATAGGATTGTGGTGATAAACAAGCAACCAAATTTATTGCCAAGCGCTTTTAATTAGCTACATTACTCAAGGGAATTTCTTCGGCTTCTTGAAATAATTTAATCGATTGCAGACTATCTGAAGCAGCATCCCAAAGAATGAATTGGAAGCAGTCAGGAATATCGCGAATAGTCAGTAATTTTGAATTAGCCAGCAAGTGAATATTAGCATTGTGACAAGCCAGAAGATTATAGTTAGGTATGCGCTCAGAGAGATGATGAATATTGTGGTAAGCAATATCAGCCGAAAACCAATTGAGAATAGTTGGTAATTTTAGGTAACTACTGCCTTCAATTGCCCCAAGAAGATAGTCCCAACCCTCAGCTTTATGAGCGTAGGAACCGTCAAAATTATGCTGAACAAAGAAAATACAGATAAATATCGCTGCAGAACAGGTCATGACAATTGAGTAAACACTCCAGAAAAAGCCAAACCCAAGTAAGTTGCTCAGATAAATCCAGCTACCAACAACACAAATATTGTTGAACAGTAAATCCCAAAACTCAGCCGTCGTATACCAATGTTTGGATTTATAAGAAGCAATGATTGCAGATAAACCCATGCCAAAATCTTGATTGAGACAAGCAAAAATATGTCGGATAAAACCCGTAGTTCCCAAGATAAGCGCGAGTCTTGGCTTAATAATTAGATAGAAAAAACCACCGGGAAACAGCATCAATGGGTGTCTGAGTAACTGATACATCTTTTGACTAAATGGACTTAGCGCCGCAAATTTTTCGGTGGATATCAATGCCGAAGGGCCTCGGTACATATCCCAATTACCATTATGTTTGTGGTGATAAGCGTGTCCCCTAGACCAGGGGTACTGAGGAATCGCATTGATGATACCTAGGATAAAACCCATAATGCGATTGACTTTTTTGGAGCTAAAAAGAGAATAATGCCCGCAATCGTGCATCAAAGAGAAACAACGTCCTGAAAAAAGTGTCATCAACACCATTATCGGCGGAAGAAGGAATACAGAAATGGCAGCCGCTTTAAATGCTAAAAACCATAAGAATGTATAAGGAATCACTGTATTGAGTATTTGGCAAGTAGCTTTGAAATTGTTGCTCTTCATATAAGGAGCTAGCACAAAATCGGACTTTTTGATCGCGCTTTTCATTCAGTATGTCTATGGTGTGTGGATAAGTGCTTAGCTTAGCATCAGGATATGATGGCTATTTTGGGCATTGTTTTGTTGCAGGTTATTGGGTGAATTGCAGCAGTTGAATTTCAGCCCATGCTTGACCAACCTGCTGATAATATTTAGTTCATTCGCTCCTCCTTTGAGTTGTGTCGCAAAGCTGAAATTCATCCCAACGTTGACGTACTTGCTCATAACAAACGGCAAGAGTAATTGCTAATTGTTGCAGTAAATCGATTTCTATTTAACCGTGACCTATTAGCAGAATAATAATTTATTGGGTGGTATTGTAGGTCGCAATGATTTCAAGCAAAATTGAGATAGCGGATGCCTCTCTTGACGGTCGTTACAGATAATCTGTTAGCGATAATTCAGTTAGGAATTGCAAGTGATGCGGAACCGTATTGACAGCGAAAATATACTGAGACTGAGTTGAGATCATTACAGGGTATTATTTGCAAAAAGTAGCGCCAAACTACAGTGAAATAATTCAGATATTGCACATTTAAATTGCATATTTGGGGCGGCGTCGGGGCAATGGCATACTCATGGTTTAATTATTTGTTGATGTGCAACTTAAATGCTGATTAGCTTAGCAATTGGGGGACGATAGCCTAGTATTCATAGTCATGAATAAACTATTACTTGACTAAAAAGCTATCAGGAATAAGTGAAATCTAATCAATATCTTTCTAAGTGAATAGACCGCTCGCCATAATACATTAATTTTGAGAATGCTGAATTAACGATCATCTATGCCTCTTAGACGAAAAAGAACAGGTTTGGGATATCGGCGGGCATTCTGACTAAGAGACTGTATAATCTCATCACATTTGCGGGACAGCGCCGGATCTACGCCGGACTTTCGCCGTTTCTTCCAACGGTTTTTTTTCGTTGGAACCGATTTTTGCACATTTATGAGGTTATCACAACTCTGGTTTGTTTGCAGAAAAAACTGTGAAGCGTGCCAGCAGCCGAACAAATCGCTGCACCGGAAGGCATTAATATGATTGGTTGGTTGCACGATCGGCGTTCGGTTATGTAAGCCAGTATTGTTGCTTGTATCGTCTGTGGCACACTTTACCGTTGCGGGATCTACCCCCAACTCGATCGCAGGTTCAAAAGTTGGGCTACTCCCGAAAACTTGTGATTTGCGGGCTATAGGGGCGATCGACAAACAGCCCGCCCTGGAAACCAAAGCTGACAAAACATCCACAACTTTTTGCTTGATTCTGTATCTACTCCTGAAGACGGGAATTTGAGAAATAATCGCACTTGCTGGCGATCGTTTTTTGTGCTCGGAGCTCTAACTTGCTACAATCTAATCGCACACGCGACTAAAAGGGATTATGACCGAACTATTAGATGAGACGCTTTCTATTGAAATAGCGGCGCGCATCAAAAGCAACCGTAAAAACTGCTTTGACAACGCTTGTAAAGCAGCATTAGCTACCGAGGGCGCAATCTACGTCCAAGGATTTTTAGCTGTGCCCGGAGCACCGTATAAACCCATCGAGTATAGCTGGATTGAACTCGACGAACGAATTGTTGACCCAACCTTTCCCCATCTCGGTTTAATCGCTCAAGACATTCATTACTTCCCTGTACAGCGCTTCAGCGTCAAGAAACTCAAAGCAATCCTAGAAGAATCAAAAGAAGATTATCCTGAAGACGACCCGCTGCCAGTTTATGGCAATCAACCTTATGAATATTACGGTGATTTGATGTTAGGCGGTAGCGATTACCAAAATGCTTACGATTTGGCTGCCGCTAAATGTAGAGAATTGAACCAACCCAAAAAACAGGAAGAGAACTAATCAGGACGAAGGCAAAAAAATGGTGGGACGCGCTACTTACAGCGGTAAGGTGCGCACTGCGCACGCTACAGATACAGATTACTGTAGCAACTGTTCTGTCGATTAATATACTTCATCATGACTTCCCAAATCTACAAACACGGCTTTTCCGTCTTCTGTAAAGTAGAAAAGTACCCTTTCTTCGTAATCTACGCTCAAGCTCCAAAACTCCTTGAGCCTACCGGACAATTTATGAGTTTTTAAGCTTGGTTCAAACGGCTCTCTGATGAACTGTTCCAGCTTTTGCCAAAACCTAGCCTCCAAATCAGCATCGCCTTTGATCCGCTTTTTGAAAGCACGCTTGAATGAAGAGCTGAAACTGACTTCCACGATTATTCCTCTATCATTAGTCTGAGTTCATTGATGTTAGCGAAAAATTTCAGTTCACCTTTTTGTTGTTCAATCTGCGCTGACTTAAAGTTTTGATACATTTCTTCGCGACGTTCTTCCCGGAGATATTGCTTCAACAACAGTTGAAGCTCTTGCTTTTCGTCAGTAGAAAGATTCTTGATCGTCTCGACCACATCACTGAAAGTCATAACTTACAAAACCCTATTGTGTTGATTAGATTATAGCAAAAAATATCCTTTTGGTTGACTTTCGTTTCTCGTTCCCCGGCTCTGCCTCGTCTTTAAAAAAGCAAAAAATCTCACTATTTACCATTTTCAAACTTCCAAGATTCAGGAAACCTCGAATAATGAAAAGCAGCCAATAACGGATCTGATTTCCGATCGCAAATTAAATCAGCCAACAATTTAGCCGTCACCGGAGCCAACAAAATGCCATTGCGGTAATGCCCCGCAGCCAGCGTCAAATTCTCCCAAGCACTAGCACCCAAAATCGGCAACTCATCAGGAGTAGCCGGCCGAAATCCCCACCAAAACTCCAGAATCGGATAATTTTGTAATTCTGGATATAACTTAATAGCTCCTGCTAGCAAACTTTGCATTCCCGCAGGCGTATTTCCAGGCGTAAAATCCACATTTTCGCTAGTTGCGCCAATAATAATTCTGCCATCTTGACGCGGCACAATATAAATTCCAGTCCCGAATAAAACTGTTTGCAGCGGCTGCATCACTCCACTATTTTCTGGTACGCATACTGACAGCATTTGCCCCTTTATTGGATAAACAGGAATATTCAATAATTTCTCAGACCAAGCACCTGCCGCCAAAATATAACGGTCAGCTTGTAATTTTCCTGCCGTTGTTTCCACTCCAATAACTCGGTTTCCCTGCCGAATAAATTCCTCGGCACTGCCTTGAATAATATCAATTTTTAATTCTTTACTTGCAACTTGAAGCGTCCGAAATAAAGCGCGGTTGTCAACTTGAGTGTCGTCAGGATACCACCAACCGCCCATTACTTCTTGACCCAATCCAAACTGGTGCTGGTGAACAGAGTCTCTGTCCAACCATTGATAATTAAGGTTTGACAAAAGCGGCTTTTCTTGAAGCTCATTTTGACACACGGGCGCGAGAATTCCCGATCGCCAATATCCCGTTTTCAATCCGGTAATATCTTCTAGCCGTTCCACCCAGGCGGCATACAGGGCGCGGCTTTGCAAGCACAAATCCAGCATCGGACTTGGAGGAATTCGTTCGGCTTGTGGGGCAAGCATTCCGGCGGCAGCCCGGGCAGTCGGTTGTTTAGAATCGGCGGTGAGTACAGCGACAGATGCCCCTCGCAATTTCAGTTCAACTGCTAGCGAAAGACCGATTATTCCGCCGCCAATAATCAGAATATCTTTAGATGAATTCATTAACTTTTCTATGGACTTTCTGGCTTTTTTGACCTCTCGGCTTTCTTTATGGTAAGGTGCCCAGTGTGCACCTTACAGTTAGAATTCTTGCGCAAGTCTTACATATTATCTTGGAAGGCGATCGTCCTATCAGCCTTCGTTAACAAAAAATCTATGCTTGGGGTTTCCAGACAGTTTCAGAACCCTGGCCCCAGAAACCGTCATATTTTGTCACTTTAATATCGCCTAAAACCTTGGTTTGGCAGGACAAGCGGCGGTTGGAGGCGGAAGAATGGGGAGGAACCGAAAGTCGGGCTTTTTCGCGCCACTGGGACTCGGAAACTTCGCCTTCGACGGTGACAGCGCAGGTGCCGCAAGTGCCGAGGCCGTGGCAGTTGATGACTTTGGCGTTGCCGTTGTAGAGATCGATGTCGTTTTTGAGCAAAACTTCACGGAGATTGGCTCCGCGATCGCACTCAAATGTTTTTCCTTGCGCTTGTACCTTGACCACAGTAATTTACCCCTGTTAGATTTATGTTAATTTTCATATATATTATCGCATTAATTTCAAATAAATCCATCTAATATAGTAAGTGATATATTACCAATTTCTCGATCGCAATTTCCCATGACAAATCGGCTCTGGATCTACGATACCACGCTGCGAGACGGTGCTCAGTGCGAGGGACTCTGCTTATCTCTCGAAGATAAACTGCGAATTGCTCGGCAGTTAGACAGTTTAGGAATTCCCTTTATTGAAGGCGGCTGGCCGGGGGCGAATCCTAAAGACGTACAATTTTTTTGGCGGCTCAAAGAACAGCCGCTAACTCAAGCCGAAGTTGTCGCTTTTTGTTCGACAAGGCGGCCGGGAACTACGGCAGCTAATGATGAAATGTTGCAGGCTATTTTGTCCGCCGGTACTCGTTGGGTGACGCTGTTTGGCAAGTCGTGGGATTTGCACGTTATTGAAAGTTTGAAGACGACGCTAGAAGAAAATCTGGCGATGATTCGAGATACAATTGAATATTTGCGGAGTCAGGGAAGGCGCGTTATTTACGATGCCGAACACTGGTTTGACGGCTACAAGCACAATCGAGATTATGCTATTAAAACTTTAGAAGTGGCGGCGGATGCCGGTGCAGAATGGCTGGTGCTTTGCGATACTAACGGCGGTACTTTGCCTCACGAAGTCAGTCAGGTTGTTCGCGAGGTTCTAGAAGCTTTAGGAAGCAATCGCGAAAAATCTTTACAGTTAGGAGTTCACACTCACAACGACTCAGGAGTTGCGGTTGCTAATGCTTTGGCTGCTGTGCGGGAAGGAGTGACGATGGTACAGGGAACTATTAACGGTTACGGCGAACGCTGCGGCAATGCTAATTTATGTTCGTTGATTCCTAATTTTCAGCTCAAGTTGGGTTATGATTGCATTCAAGACGAGCAATTAGTTAGATTAACTCAAGTAAGCCGATCTGTCAGCGAAATTGTCAATCTTGCTCCCGATGACCGTGCTCCTTTTGTCGGCCTTTCCGCTTTTGCTCACAAGGGCGGAATTCACGTATCTGCTGTTGAGAAAAATCCGCTGACTTACGAACACTTGGAACCAGAAAAAATCGGCAACTGTCGCCGCATTGTGATTTCCGATCAAGCTGGTTTGAGCAATGTTTTGGCGAAGGCTCGGACTTTTGGCATTGAACTCGATCGCAAAAATCCTGCTTGCCGCCAAATTTTGGAAAAATTGAAAGATTTGGAAAGCCAGGGATATCAATTTGAGGGTGCTGAGGCGTCTTTTGAATTGTTAATGCGGGAAGCCTTGGAACAACGGCCGCCGTGGTTTGAAATTAAGGGATTTCAAGTCCACTGCGATAAGGTTGGCGAAGACTGTATGGCTTTGGCAACAGTGAAATTGTCAGTAAACGGTACAAATATTTTGGAAGCTGCGGAAGGAAACGGCCCGGTTTCAGCTTTGGATGCGGCTTTGCGGAAAGCTTTGGTGAATTTTTATCCGGCGATCGCGCATTTTTACTTGACAGATTACAAGGTGCGGATTCTCGACGGCGCTGCGGGAACTTCTGCTAAAACTCGCGTCTTGGCTGAGTTTAGTAACGGTCAAGACCGCTGGACGACGGTTGGGGTTTCTGGTAATATTTTGGATGCTTCTTGTCAGGCAGTTGTTGAAGGTTTGGAGTACGGTTTGGTGCTAGAAAATCAAGAGGCGATCGCCCTAGTTTGCAGGGTACATTAACCAAGCCTTTGTAGGGACACGGCAATGCCGTGTCCCTAGGGAGTTAGGATTATTTAATCTATAAATTGAGAGATTATCTGCTGACGAACCCTACAAGTTTTCAAGGTTCCAAAAACTCTAAATGATCTCCGGGAATCGATCGCAATTTTGCAGCCGATCCTTGCAGTTTTAACCTGCCGCGCTCTAACATGATAATCCAATCGGCGCGATCGATCACTCGCGGTCTGTGGCTGATAAAAATCGTCGTTTTCCCGTGCCGGTACATCAACAAATTTTCTAAGACTTCCGCTTCGCTTGCGGGGTCAAGCCCTGCGGTAGATTCGTCTAAAATCAATACGGGTGGGTTGTTGAGAATGGCGCGGGCGATCGCCAATCTCTGTCTTTGTCCGCCAGAAATATTCGCTCCAAACTCCCCTAAAACTGTTTGATATTTATCAGGCAATTGGCTGATAAATTCATCCGCACCCGCAATTTTACACGCTTTCACAATCTCTTCAAAGCTGATATCTGGACTTCCCAAACGAAAATTTTCGAGAATCGAACGGCTCCAAAAATGCGCTTCTTGAGGAACCAATACTACCTGCTGTCTCAGACTGTCGAGAGACAAATCCTGCAAGTTGTAACCGCCAATTCTAATATTACCCGATTGCAGCGGATACAGACCAGCAATTACTTTAGCTAGCGTACTTTTTCCGCAGCCGGAATAGCCGATCAAAGCAATTGCTTGACCGCCGGGAAACGTGACGGAAAAATTTTCTAGCAAGTCAAGTCTGCCGGGGTAGTGAAAACTAACACCCTTGCAAACAATACCGTCGCGATCCTGAATGGTTACAAAAGGTTTATTACTATCGTTTTTAGTTTCCGGTTCAGCGTCGATGACTTCAGAAAGCCGTTGAGTTGCTGTCTGGACGCGAGTGATTTCATCCGAAAATCCGACTAAGGAAGTCACCCAAGTAGTAACGTTTTGATTCATGCTAATAAACGCTAGCAACTGACCGATACTCAATACCTTGTCAATCACCAAACCGCTGCCCAACCACAGTAGAGTAATGCTGCCCGCCGAGGCAATAAAACCGGAAAATATATTGTTGAGAATGCCGATTTGCGTAGTGCGGAAAGTGAGATTTGCTAAGCGGCCGAAGCGACTTTGAAATTCTTCCCAAAGTTCCTGGGTACTGCTAGTAGTTTTGACAGTCAGCGCGCCTTTAAAAGTTTCTACTAAAACGCCTTGAGTTTCTGCTTCCAGCACAAATAAACTGCGCGTTTTGTGCTGCAAAACTGGCAGAAACACCACTGTAGAGGCAGTCATTAACACAGCAATCACTGTAGCTGCCAGCGTCAATTCCTTGCTGTAAAACAGCATAAAAATAAAAGAAACTATAGCTATAAAAAATTGACTGGGCAAGCTGATAGCGACTTGAGAAACTAATTTATTTATTTCTTGGATATCTTGTAATCTACTGACGATTTCGCCGCTGCGTCTGGTTTCGTAAAAACTCAAAGGCAATCGCAGGAATTTGCGCGCGAATTCCATCACTAATCCCAACTCTAAACGCTGGGAGAACTGAGCGATCAAGTTGGACTGTACCAATCCTAAACTGCTGCTAAACAGGTTCATAACTATAACTGCGATCGCCACACTCCCCAGGAGTTGTCTGTCGCCCCGCACCAGGATGTCGTCGGTGAGCAGTTGAACTAGAAAAGGCGAAGAAATCGACAGCAAACCCAACACTGCATTCAGCAAAAATGCTTCCATTAAAATCTGGCGGTAAATCCCAATCCGGCGCATCCATTTTTGTAAGGAATTGGCGGGGGGTTGACCGTCTGCTGCGGCAAAAAACCGTTGCGGATCGGGTTCTACTAGCAAGCACAGCCAATCTGTCCAAGCTGCTGCTAATTCTGCTTTAGAAACATAGCGCATACCGACAGCCGGATCGCCGATCGCATATTTGTTGCCCTGTTTGCCGTACAAAACAACCCAGTGATAGCCGTTCCAGTGAATAATCATCGGTAGAGGGGCATCATCGAGCTTGTCTAAAATTGCAGCGGCCGCTCGCACAGATCGCGCATTAAAGCCGATCGCCTCAGCACCTTGTTTCAAGCCCAGTAAAGTCGTCCCTTGTTGCCCAGTGCCGACAAATTCTCGCAAACGGCTAATTGTAAAATTCTGTCCGTAAAATTTGGCGATCGAAGCCAGACAAGCCGCGCCACAATCTTCTTCGCTCTGCTGGATCACAACCTGATATTTCATCAACCTATTTACTCGTCCGGAGAAAGGCATTTCTCGGATAAAAGGAATGTTCTTTAACATTTGGCAAAATGAATAATGAGTAGAGCCTAATGAACATTACCCCTCACCGAGTACCCAATCAGAACAAAGCACCCATAAGTTTATGGGTGCTTTATTAATTCACATCAATAGATCGATCGAATTTTACACAACTGAACTTTACCAGTAGCGAGCTACTGCTCTGAAAGTACCATCACAATTCCGGCGGTACACAATGTGACGTGTCGCACCACGGTAACAGTTGTCGTTGTATCTCGTCGAATAATAGTAGCCACCGTTGACGCTGGCAGATTCTTCAGGGGTGACTTCAGTAAACAGTGAGGTGTCTGTAGTTTTTTGCATGATAGACTCCGTTTGGTTGATGAAATTGAGTGAATACAAACTAGAAACTATTGAATTTTTCTAGTATCGTTTAACTACTAATCTATATTTCTCAAATGCCGGTCGTTCTCCGGAATATTACGGATAAACTTTCAAAGTTTAGCCGATCGCACAACCTGACTCAGCTATCTAAACCACAAGGGTTTTGAAAGGGCGATCGCGGCGAGGATCGTACAGATAAAGCTGGCTAGGCGGCGGCAGGAAAAACAGCATATTGAGGCTATTGCTGCGGCTGTTATCGGTTTGGCTGCTGCTGTTAGCGCCGCTGACACCGCTGGTAATGCTGCCACCGCTGACAGTAGCAGATTCTCGATCGGTGAGTTCGGTCAAGAGTGAATGTTGTTGATTTTCTGACATAAAGAACTCCTATTAGTACCTATGTACTTACTTACTACCTACGGATATATGAAAAACCCGGTAACAGCGCCAAAACTTATTGCTGAAAAGCCATAATTTCATAAGTCTTGCCCGCTGGCTTCACTCCTATTGATGTTTGGCGAAGTTTGTGGGTAGAGACGGCAAAGCTGTGCGGATTTTTACATTGACCCTGTGAATTTTGATTTAGACTTCTAAACCTATTCTTGGTTTCCGGAAAGCCGATCGTAAAGGTGACAAAAGAAATAAGCGATCGATCTCTGCCTCTCCCCTAACTCAAAACTCAAAACTCCAAAGTATTCCCCTCTCCCCCTTGCCGCCATGTCTCTCACTCCCGAAGCCACACCCGCTGAAACCTTTGATAACGACCAGTTTTTGCCCCCTGTCAGCCGCTGGACGACTTTGGGGGGCATTTTGATGGTGGCGACCTTTGGCGGGGCGATCGCCCTCGCTAGCGTCACCAAATACAGCGCTACAGTCAAAGCAGACGCGATCGTCCGTCCAGCCGGAGAAGTGCGCGTCGTGCAAGCAGCCACCGAAGGAAGCGTCGAAAGCATTGCTGTCAGCGAGAATCAGACAGTAAAACAAGGAGATGCGATCGCAGTTGTAGACGCTTCGCGTTTGGACGCTCAAAAAAAGCAGTTACAAGAAATAATTAATCAGTCTCAAACAGCAGCACAGCAAATCAACCAGCAACTGCGCGACTTAGAAAATCAAATTTTGGCCAGCGCCCAATTTAAAACCATCCAAAGTGAAAGTTCCGCCCAACAGGAATTAATCGAATCAGCTTTAGTAAAATTCGCCACCTCGCTGCCGGATGTCGCCGAAAGACTGGGCAGAAGTCGGCGGGTTTTGCTCGTCAAGCGATCGTCCATTCAACAACAATTAATTCAAGCTAAAAAAGAACTCAATCAAATTGAGTTAAAACTCGAAAATAGCGTGATCCGCACGCCTACGGATGGTACAATTCTCAGATTGGAAGTACGAAATACGGGTCAAACCGTACAAGCCGGCAGCGCGATCGCCCAAATCGTCCCCAGCGACGTACCCCTGGTAGTCAAAGCCAAGGTGACATCCCAAGACATCGCCCGCATCCAAATCGGCCAACCCGTACAGATCAGGATTTCGGCTTTGCCTTTCCCCGATTACGGTACATTAAAAGGAACTGTCAGCGAAATCGCCCCAGATGCGATCGCCACTCAAAATCCCACTAATAATTTAGGTACAGCTTATTACGAAGTAGCAATTAAGCCAGAACAAACTTATTTAACAAAACTCAAATCTACCAGCGGCCAATTCTTCGGAACCCCCCAAGCCAACGTCCCCCGCCAGTATTCGATTCAATCGGGAATGGAGGGCAGAGCCGATATTATTACCGGCGAAGAAACTGTTCTGACATTTGTTTTGCGCAAAGCAAGGTTGCTGACAGATTGGTAATTAGTCAGTTGTCAGTTGTCAGCAGTCAGCAGTCAACAGTCAACAGTCAACCGCCAGAAAATTAGAGGCTCTGAAATTGAAATAACGTGTCAATATAGAAATGTGAGTTCAATTCTATTCTTTCCTCATGGGCAAACAGCGCGTTCTTTCGGGAGTTCAGCCAACCGGCAATCTTCACCTCGGCAATTATCTCGGTGCCATTCGCAACTGGGTAGAAGGTCAAAGTCAGTACGAAAATTATTTCTGCGTAGTCGATTTGCACGCAATTACCGCCCCGCACAATCCAGCAACTCTAGCCTCCGACACTTACACGATCGCCGCACTCTATTTAGCTTGCGGCATCGACTTAGAATATTCTACTATTTTCGTGCAATCCCACGTCTCGGCGCACACAGAACTAGCATGGCTGCTCAACTGTATTACGCCGATTAACTGGCTCGAAGATATGATTCAGTTTAAAGAAAAAGCAGTTAAACAAGGCGAAAATGTCAACGCCGGTTTGCTTAATTATCCCGTGTTAATGGCAGCAGACATTTTGCTTTACGATGCCGACAAAGTGCCAGTGGGAGAAGACCAAAAACAGCATTTGGAACTCACCCGCGATATTGTCATCAGATTAAATCACCAATTTGGCACACCCGAAAAGCCAGTATTGAAGCTTCCCGAACCGTTAATCCGGACTGACGGTGCGAGGGTGATGAGTTTGACTGACGGCACGCGCAAAATGTCGAAATCTGACCCTTCCGAACAAAGTCGAATTAATTTATTGGATTCGCCAGATACGATCGCCAAAAAAATCAAGCGCTGCAAAACAGATGCCGTGCGGGGTTTGACTTTTGACGACCCCGATCGCCCCGAAGCTAGAAATTTGCTGACACTTTATCTCCTGCTTTCGGGCAAATCTAAGGAAGAAGTAGCAACAGAGTGTGAAAACATGGGTTGGGGAGATTTTAAACCCTTGCTGACAGAGACTACAATTAGTGCTCTCAAACCAATTCAGGATAAATACAAGGAAATAATGGACGATCCGGGATATTTAGAGTCTGTACTGCGTCGCGGAAGAGAACAAGCAGAAGCTATTGCTAATCAAACACTAACTAAGGTTAAGACAGCTTTCGGTTATTCTTTACCTGTTTAGTTGTTAGTTGTGAGTTGTTATTTGTTACTGGTTAAGAATGACAACTGCCAACTGCCCACTAACAACTGCCAACTTTCAACTGTCAACTAACAACTGCCAACTCTCAAATAACAAATAACCAATAACAGACAAATAATCATGAACCGTTTGCGCACAGCCTGCACCACCCCCGGAGAATTTATAATTACTGCCGAAGTTGCCCCGCCAAAAGGCGGCGACATAACTCACACAATTCAAATGGCTGAACGCCTCAAAAACAGAGTTCATGCAATTAATATCACAGACGGGAGTCGCGCAGTGTTGCGAATGTGTCCCCTAGCAGTTTCGGCGATTTTAGTGCAGCACGGAATTGAGCCAATTTGTCAAGTTGCTTGTCGCGATCGCAATCTAATTGGCTTGCAAGCGGATCTCATGGGAGCCCACGCTTTAGGCATTCGCAATGTATTAGCACTTACAGGCGATCCCGTAAAAGCGGGCGACCATCCTAAAGCAAAAAGTGTATTCGATTTGGAATCAGTTCGGCTGTTGCAAGTTATTCAAAAAATGAACGGCGGCCAAGACTGGAATGACAAACCTTTAACAGACGGAGTTACCGATTTATTTGTCGGTGCTGCCGTCGATCCGCAATGCCCCAGTTTGTCTGGTTTGCAAAGTCGATTTGAGAAAAAATTAGAAGCAGGAGCACAGTTTTTTCAAAGTCAATTAATTACAGACTTTGAACTTTTAGATAAGTTTATGCACAATATTGCTGCTGGATGCAACAAACCCATTTTAGCAGGAATCTTTCTATTTAAATCAGCTAAAAATGCTGAATTTATTAAAAAATACGTGCCGGGAGTTCATATTCCGCAAGAAACGATCGACCGTTTGGCTAAAGCTCCAGAACCATTGCAGGAAGGCATAAAAATTGCTGCCGAACAAGTCAAGCTAGCGCGGCAGATTTGTCAAGGAGTTCACATGATGGCCGTCAAACGAGAAGATTTAATTCCTCAAATTTTGGATTTGGCAGGAATCGAGCCAGTGAGCTAAAATTAACCGTAGGGGCGGGTTTTACCAATTATCAATTCCTAAAACTAAGGATTTCGTAAACTCGTAAACCCGCCCACTCCCGCGCTACCCTTTTGAACATCAATAAAACAATCATGCTTCAAACTGTAGACAATCCAACCACTTCTCCCGCAGTCGAACAACGTTTCACTTGGCGCGGTTTTACATGGCATCGATTCAAGACCATTCAAGCTGGTTTTGAAGACGTGCCGAATGTACGCTTATTTTATTGCGATGGAGTTTTAGAAATTGTGGTACTGGAAGGTTGCATGAAGCAATTATGTGTTTGATGGGCTTGCTAATGGGACAGTATTTTTTGCAAAGAAGAATTGTATTTTTCCCCAGCGGTACTTATAGTCGGATTGTCGAAGATAGAGTCGAGTATCAGACAGATTTGTCTTATTGTTCCGGAACTATTAAAGATGTTCCAGATTTATGTATTGAGATTGTTATCACTAGCGGTAGTCCGATTAAGCTTCAGAAATACCGACTGATGGGAGTCCCGGAAGTCTGGTTTTGGGAAGATGGCACTCTAGAGCTTTACTATCTGCGAGATGAAGGTTACGATCGCATTACTAGCAGTGAAATACTGCCGGAGTTAGACTTGTCTTTGCTCAAACGCTGCATTTTGTTTGCTTCGCCTTTGGATGCGCTTGAGGAGTTTTCTAGAGGAATGGGCGATCGGGAAAATTGATCGATAAACTACTTTGAACAATGCTCGATCGACTAAACAGTTATTAAATAGGAGCAACTGGCAATGACTGACTCAGAAATCCTTAATTCTGATACCATCAAAACACTAGATAGTAGCATATCAGAAGTTACTGTTTATACCGATCGCGCTTTGGTGACGCGCCGCGGCACGGTGGCTTTGACGGGAAACGAGCGAGAATTGGCGATCGCCTCTCTCCCCGCAACCCTCGACACAGAGTCAGTCAGGGCTACGGGTGCGGGTACAGTTGCTGTGCGACTTTTGGGAGTGCGAAGCGAAACAGTGTTTAGCAGCGAACCAGTGGGCGATCGCACTGCCGAATTAACCCAACAAATCCAAGAGTTAGAAACTCAAAAACGGGCAATTAACGACAAAATAACCGCCAGAAAAATTCAGCTCAAATTTGTTGAAGGTTTGAGCGAAAAAAGCGTCGGTTTCTTTTCCAGCAGCGTCGCCAAACAGCAGGTAGGTTTAAACGAAACAGGCGAATTGCTCAACTTTTTAGGAACCCATTACCTAAAATACGTAAGTGCGATCGCTCATCACGAAAGACAACAGCACGAATTAGACAAGCAAATAGAAGCTTTGCAGCAGCAGTTGTGGCAAGTACACACTCCCCATTCCCAGCAAAGTTTTAACATCATTGTCGCCATAGAAGCCAGCGGCAGCGGCAATTTTGAACTAGAAGTTTCCTATGTAGTAATGCGAGCCCGTTGGACTCCTCTTTACGACTTGCGAGTCAACACTACTAACAACCAAATTAATCTCAATTACCTAGCCGAAGTCAATCAAAATACAGGCGAAGATTGGACCGGAGTAGCGGTGACTTTATCTACAGCAAAACCCGGAATGGGAACTTTGCCACCAAAACTACAACCCTGGTTTATCGATATTGTTCACCCAAAATATGCTCAAACCCGACAAATTTTGATGAAACGCACCCGACCGACTGCGGAAGCAGAAATGGAAAGAGACTATATGGAATTAGAGATGGAAAGCGAGGCACAATTTGCAATGATGGCTGGGGACGGTGCTGCTGCCGCACCCGAATCCATAGCGGCTCAAACCGCGATCGCACAAGTATCTAAAGAAGGCGGCACCGTCTCATTTCAAGTAGGGGGAAATACTAATATTCCCAGCGACGGTACACCGCACAAAGTGACGATTTTCAGCGAAAATTATCCGTTTAAACCTGAATATATAGCCGTCCCGCGATTAGTCAGTTTTGCCTATTTGCAAGCAGTTGTTGTGAATCCGCTGACAGGCGCAACTCTGCTTCCCGGTAAAGCAAATATCTTTCGCGACAACACTTTTGTCGGTACTGTGCAGTTAGAAAATGTTTCCCCCGGGCAAGAATATAAAGTTAATTTAGGAATAGATGAACGGTTAAAAATAGAGAGGGAATTAGTGGAAAGACAAGTAGATAAAAAACTGATCGGTCAGCAGCGGCGCATGAGTTACGCTTATCGCTTAAATGTGACAAACTTGCATCAGGTGCAGGTACACCTGACACTAAAAGAGCAATTGCCAGTAAGCCGCAATGAACAAATTAAAGTGCGATCGACTCTCACTAATCCGAAGATAGTAGCAGGTGAAATGGGACTGCTGGAATGGATAATGTCTCTGCCACCGCAAGCAAAGCAAGAGTTATATTACCAGTTTGTTGTCGAACATCCTCCCGACTTAACAGTCATCGGTTTAGATATTTAATTAGGATTTACACTCTTAATCTGTAACGCCAGCTACAGCTTATACTAATTATGAAAAATATTGCTACATATCAATTAGAGACGAGCATCTGTAGGGAAACGGCACTGCCGTGTCCGGCGGGGCGTTGTGCAAATCAAAGATAATTTGTATAAAATTGGTAATTGTAGCAAGACTATTTCCAATTGGTATTACTTATCAAAAATTTGACGATCTGACTATCAACAAAAAACCAGGATGAATTACAACTGGCGAAAAGTCTTGTCTAACGGTATAATTCCCCCTTCCTCAAAAAAAAGCCCCGATTTTTCAACAATTTGTACTCCAGCGATCGCGCCCCTGTTGTTTAGCATGGTACAAAGCTTTGTCTGCATCGGCTACCAGTGTATCTGGTTGAACTTCCAAGGTGGGTATGAGTGAGGCAATACCCAAACTGACTGTGACGATCTCCTTCACGTCAGACTCTGCATGGGGAATCGCCAGATCGTGAATTCCTCGCTGAATGTTTTGTGCCACCTTAATCCCTCCTTTTAAATCCGTATTCGCCAGAAGTACCACAAATTCTTCTCCACCGTAACGCGCTGCTAAATCGGTGGGACGACGGACTACTTTTTGTAATGTTTGCCCTATTCTAATTAAGCAATTATCCCCAGCCAGATGACCGTAGTAGTCGTTATAGGATTTGAATTTATCAACATCAAATAAAATTAGAGAAAGTGGCTGCTTTTCTGGCGCTAGGCGTTGCCATTCACTTTGAAGGCGATTGTTGAAACAGCGACGGTTAGCCACCTGAGTCAAACCATCTAGATTTGCCAGTTCGTTTAATTTTTGATTGGCATCTTGGAGAGCCAATTCTATTTTTTTGCGGGCGGTAATATCACGGATAGTAACGGAAAAACCATCTCCTAGCTTGACTGCTGCGAAGTGCAACCAGCAAGATTTTTCTGATTCATAGTAAAAATCCTGTTCTAAAGATTCCCCCGTCTCGACAATATTAACGAAGCAATTAAATAGTTTTGGCTCAATATTAGTCAACAACTTTTTTAGTACCAATTTGCCAATCATCTCTTCACGACTGCTTTTAAAAGCTCTAGCAATCACGGGGTTGACGACTAAACACCGAAAATCCTCAATCTCCCCTGTTTCGGTGTTATGAACAGCCTGCATTGCCGCAATACCATCAAGGGAACTATTCAAAACACTAGCCAGTAAAGCCCTCGATTGATAAAGTACCTCTTCTGCTTCCCGGCGCTTAATGTTTTCTTGTTCCAGAAGCTGTTGCTGGCGTTGAATGGTTAACTGATTTTCCAGACGCGCCACTACTTCTTCGATTTGAAATGGTTTAGTGATGTAGTCTATAGCCCCAGACTCAAAGGCGGTTACTTTGTCGAAGAGATCATCTAAAGCACTAATGAAAATTACTGGAATGTGGCTAAAATCTGCATCAGCTTTGAGAGTTCTACAGACTTGATAACCATCCATTTCCGGCATCTTAACATCTAAAAGAATCACATCTGGTCGCTTTACCTTCACCGTTTTCAGTGCCATCCGCCCACTGGTAACGCTGCGAACAGTGTAGCCGAGTTTGAGGAGCGCCTCGCTTAGTAATTGTAAATTTTCTAGAAGATCGTCTACAATTAAAATATTACCTTTATTTTCAACTTGACAATCATTATTCATATCTTTCTCAATTTTAATTGGTTAGTTGTAAGTGCTTATTCAGCATCCTCAATTCACAATTATTTGGCAATGGGAATTTCAACGACAAATTCGGCTCCTTTTCCGAAATTCGAGTTACAATATAAATTGCCACCATGTTGCTCTACCACAATTTTGTGACAGATAAACAGTCCTAGTCCCGTACCTTTTCCCACGGGTTTAGTAGTAAAAAACGGATCGAATAATTGTGAGTGTAATTCCTCAGAAACTCCTATACCATTATCGGATATTTTAATTAATATTTGATTTTTGTTCACAAACATAGTTTTAATTTTTATTTGTCCTTGAGCGCCGATACATTGGGTGTAAATAGAATCAATAGCATTATCCAGAAGATTCATAAATACCTGATTTAGTTGACCAGAATAACACTGAATTCTGGGCAACTGAGCATAATCTTTAATCACGATAATTTCTGGATGTTCTGCTGTGCCTTTCAGGCGATTTTGGAGGAGCATCAGCGTACTGTCGATACCTTGATGAATATCCACTCGTTTGTATTCAGCCTCATCGTGATGGGAGAAATTCCGCAAGGACAAAACTATTCGCTGAATGCGATCGGTTCCTAGCTGCATAGAATTCAGAAGTTTGAGCAAGTCTTCTTGCATAAAATCTAGGTTAATAGCCTCAATTTCTACTTTAATTTGTATCGGGGGATCGGGAAAGTGTTGTTGATATAGTTTTACCAAATACAATAAATCTTTGAAATATTCAGTAGCAGGAATCAGATTGGCGTGAATAAAATTCACCGGATTGTTAATTTCATGGGCTACCCCTGCAACCAGATTCCCAATAGAAGACATTTTCTCACTCTGGATGAGTTGGGCTTGGGTGCGCTTTAGTTCGCGCAGAGTAAGTTCTAAATTTTTAGCTTGTTGTTGTAATTCAAATTCGGCTTGTTTGCGGGCGGTGATATCACGGATAGTAATGGAGAAACCATCTCCTAGCTTGACTGCTACGAAGTGAAACCAGCAAGATTTTCCTGATTCATAGTAAAAATCCTGTTCTAAAGATTCCCCCGTCTCGACAATATTAACGAAGCAATTAAATAGTTTTGGCTCAATCTTAGTCAAAAAATTTTTTAGTACCAATTTGCCAATCATATCTTCACGCCTACTGTTAAAAGCTCTAGAAATCTCGGGGTTGACGAGTAAACACCGAAAATCCTCAATCTCCCCTGTTTCGGTGTTACGAACAGCCTGCATTGCCGCAATACCATCAAGGGAACTATTCAAAACACTAGCCAGTAAAGCCCTCGATTGATAAAGTACCTCTTCTGCTTCCCGGCGCTTAATGTTTTCTTGTTCCAGAAGCTGTTGCTGGCGTTGAATGGTTAACTGATTTTCCAGACGCGCCACTACTTCTTCGATTTGAAATGGTTTGGTGATGTAGTCTATAGCCCCTGAATCAAAGGCGGTTACTTTGTCGAAGACATCATCTAAAGCACTAATGAAAATTACTGGAATGTGGCTAAAATCTGCATCTGCTTTGAGAGTTCTACAGACTTGATAACCATCCATTTCCGGCATCTTAACATCTAAAAGAATCACATCTGGTCGCTTTACCTTCACCGTTTTCAGTGCCATCCGCCCACTGGTAACGCTGCGAACAGTGTAGCCGAGTTTGAGGAGCGCCTCGCTTAGTAATTGTAGATTTTCTAGAAGATCGTCTACAATTAAAATATTACCTTTATTTTCGATTTTAGAATTAAGATTCATTGCCACTCCGGGGTTCTACTAAATCAAAAATCTGCTCAAACTTAAATTCACGTGCAAGTTTGGTCAATGATTTTATCAAACGAGTTTCTGTTTTGGGAATTTCTCCTACGACTTGTAACACGAGGTTAGTGTTTGCCTCAAGTGCAGCTTCGTATAATTGAGTAATCCATTCTTGAGTCATACAGGTTAAATCTTCCGATGTCAAGGGACGTGTTTCTGTATCATCCAAGACAGGAGATCTTGTTTCTGCATAGATATATTTGACTCCCAAATGCTTGGCCAGTGCGTCAAAAATGGTGTGTTCAACGAAGGGTTTGCGAACAAAGTCATCACATCCAGCCGAAAGCACGATCGCCTTTTCTTCTTCCAACACACTCGCCGTTAACGCGATTACAGCCGTAGCATTACCTTTGGTGGTAGATTTGATGTATTTTGTCGCTTCGTAGCCATCCATAACTGGCATCCTCATATCCATCCAGATTAGGTGCGGTTCCCATTCATCCCAAATGACGATCGCCTCTTGTCCGTTACTAGCTTCTTTCACCTCAAATCCCAAGGGACTCAACAACTTAATTAGTAATTGTCGATTAATAGATTTATCATCGACTGTGAGAATTTTGTAGCTAAGTTGACCGGGCACCAGTCCCAGAACTCTTGGATATTCTCCTGTACTCTCGCTGTTTGTTTTTTGACCCAACTTGGTCTGAATATACAATTGGAAACTTGTACCTTTTCCTAATTCGCTTTCTACAGAAATATCCCCACCCATCAATTGCACAAATTTCCGGCTAATTGCTAAACCTAAACCCGTTCCTTCCTGCAGATCTTTTCCAGCTTGAGCTTGACTAAAGGCATCAAATAGTTTTGGCAGTTCTGCTGCTGCAATACCCACCCCAGTATCGCGAATACGGAAATGCAAATTAAAAACATCTGTAGTTTCTTGTTCTCCCAGAAAGACATTCAAAGTGATTTGACCCTGGGAAGTAAATTTGATGGCATTGCTGAGTAAATTAATTAAAACCTGACGCAGTTTTACTTGATCTGTACAGATATAGCGCGGCACATTTTCTGTTCGCTGGAATACCAAATTCAATCCGGCATTATTAGCCCGCAGATGCAACATATCTTCTAAATCATTCAGCAAGATATGTAGGTCAAAGTCTGTAAGATTAAGGGTGGTTTTACCTGCTTCGATTTTTGATAAATCGAGTACATTATTAATTAGCGTTAACAAATAATCACCGCTGCGATAGATAATTCCGGCATTCTCGTATTGTTCAGGGGGCATATTTGTGGCGCGTACCATCAATTGCGAAAAGCCGAGAATAGCATTGAGGGGCGATCGCAATTCGTGGCTCATATTGGCAATAAATGTACTTTTGGCTTGATTAGCGGTTTCTGCTTTCACTGCCAACTCTCGGGAAATATTCTCACTTTCCTGCAAAGCCATAGTACGCTGAATCACTCTTTCTTCTAATTCCGCATTAGCTTGTTGTAATTTCAAAGCCGCTTGACGATTTTCCGAAACAATCGCAGATGTCACCATCGTCGTAAGGGAAAGTACCCCCACAAATAAAAGTAGTAACAAAAGGGAATTAGTAGCCAATGCCGCCTTATAAAAAACACCAATTTTATAAGCCGTAGTGATAAAAGCCATACTACAAATGGCGGTGACTAGAATAGTAGTAACTTTCTGACTAAAACGAAAAACCGACCATAAGAGAGGGGGTAAAAGTAAATATTCTACAGGTTGACTCTCAAATAAGGCAAATTTAATGACTATTCCCAAAAGAATAGCAATAATCATAAATTCTCCACTAAGCCAAGACTGCGGGGCATAAAATTTTTGTTTTTTTAAACAAATTAACAAGAAAGGGGTAAAAAGTAAGATACCTATACTATCACCAATCCACCAACCCGTGAAAGTTTTTAGAAAGTCAGACATGGGGACAATTTTCTGATAAGTGAATGCACAAGCCCCGATCAAAGCGTTGGGTAAACTAACTCCCAAAAAACTAACGGCGATAAAAATTACTACATGATTGACTTCATTAAAAGGAAATTTTGTGCGAGTTGACCGTCGAATCACAAATACTGCCAATAAATTCCAAATCGTTACACTAATACTATTGAAAACAATATTCCATAAAGTTTGGGATATCGACCAGGTAATGATTAAGGTCGCAATAAATTGACCCATAAAGATACCTAACCAACGAGAATAACCCCACTCCAATAAAGTGGCGAACATCCATCCTGTTCCGGGCCAAACGGGTGAAATATATGGTGGGATAATCGTAATACTGGACATTTTATGATTCGGGAGAAACCAACAAATCAAAGGATAAACAATGGAAATAATCAGAACTTGAAGCCACCAGTGGGGATTTTTTATTTCTAATCCGAAACCATTTAAGAGGTTAAAAAACTGTTTGTTTGCGATCATTTTTCAGGTATCAACTTGCTTTACAAAAACTGTCAAATCTCAATGATGAACCATTAAAGGTTCAATTAAATCAAGAATTTGCTCAAATTGAAATTCACGTGCTAATTTAGTCAGGCTTTTGATTAAAAATAGTTCAGTTTCAGGAATTTCCCGAATTACTTTCATAACTTTTTGTGTGTTTGCTTCTAACACAGCTTTAGATAAGTTTATCATCCATTCATGGGGCCTTAACTAGGTCGGCGCTGTAAAACGCAACTATGTAAACGATGCGTCAAGTATCAAAATCCCAAGAAAGCAGCACTAGGAGACCCTGTTTACATAAAGTTACATAGTTCAGTTTAATCCCGCCGACCTACTTACTTTAAATGTTTCTGATGTTGCTTCTGCTTTCGTTAGATTATCACCATTATGGGATTGCATTGCCTCATAAATATATTTTCCCCCTAAATGTTTAGTTAATGTTGCAAAAATTATATGTTCTTTACAACCTGCTGAAAGAGGAATCGCTCTTTCTTTTTCCACAACACTCGCCGTTAAAGCAATTAAAGCTGTAGCATTGGCTTTGGTGGTATATTTGACGTATTTTGTGGCTTCGCCGCCATCCATCACAGACATCCTGATGTCCATCCCATCTTTCGGCAGCTAAATAGATCCAGTTAAAACAATGTAAAATATAGTCGTGGATGCAGAAACCGGGTTTTCCATCGGCAGTCAGCGCCGCAGGATTTACGTCGGTTAAGTGTGACCAACTTGCAGCAAGTGCCGATAAAATTGAGACTAAAAGAGTCATTCGATTTTAGATTTTAGATTTTGGATTTTGGATTGACCCCACGGACAAATTCGGGGCTTGAGGATTTTAGATTTGAGATTTTGGATTGATTCCACGGATAAATCACGTGGCGGGTACCATCAAGAAATTCTTGTCATGAGTTGAGATATTTAATATCAATTTCGATCGGATATTGCTACACAATTAAATTTTCTACCAATTATTGAAATTCGCCTAGCCGGCTCGGGAAAGGGCAATACCGTTTCCTTACAGACGATCGCGTAAAATATATGTGTCGCACTACTTTTCAGAGTTGGTATTAGTTAACGAGCAAGCAGCTAATTTTTTCTCAGTAAGCAACTGCTGAAAGACTAAATCTGCGATTGATTCATAGGCTGGGGCTGTGGGGTGTACGCCATCCCGAAAATAACTTTCTACCGTGGTTTTCGGCAATTTTGACCAGGCTGCATGAGTGTCTGTGACTGGAATTTTCAAAGCTTTTAGCCGATCGACAAGCTCAGATTTAAACCTTGGCTGATTCGGTATCGGCAGCAAATCGGAGCGATCGCAAGTATACAACACAAACAACGGAATATTCCGATCTCGCATCAAAGCCACTATTTGCTATCGCTGCATATTTTCCCTAAACCGTTGCGCTTCGGCCACCGGCACATCAGCCACAGGGGAATTCGGCACAAAAACACTGGAAAATCGGAGCATAACGTATCTGTCAAACACTTCTTGCATTGCCAATAACGGTTGGCGATTCGGCATCAGGGGGTTATTTTTCAACCCCGCGCTGCTACTTGGAGGTTGTTGCAAATCGTGAGTACCAATTTGCAAGATCACAGCATCGCTTTCAAAAGTGCCAAACTTGCAAATATATCCCAATTGATTGCCAATTCCCCAAAAGGCCGCAGAAGCATTCAGCACCTGAACCTGCTTTTTGATGCCCAACAAACGCGCTGCCAACAATTCTGTAATAGTTTGTATCCGATCAGTGGTATTATTCCCATTGAACACCGAATCTCCTGTCATCAAAATTCTCATAGTAGCTTCAGGCTTGGCTGAATCGATTTGTTCAGACCGTTGAGAAAACTGATTGTACTGAAGTCTATTGCCAAAGCGATATACAAGTTGATTTGGTGCAAATATCTAGTCAGCATCAGCATCAGCTTGCAACAAAGCAAGATTTCCGAATTCCAGCAAGCGCAACGCAATTTCTATCGCACTCAAAGAGGCGATCGCACAACTGGGAATCCCATACTTAGCTTTCAAAAATTTACCTGTAATTTGTAAACTGCAAAGCCACCGGATAATCTTCTTGCTTCAACCGTTGAATTACCAACTGCAAATCATCTTTATCCTTGGCAGAAACGCGCACTGCATCTCCTTGAATCGAACCTTGAATCTTCTTAAATTCATCGCGAATTAATTTAGTGATTTTTTTGGCAATTTCCTGGTCAATCCCTTTTTTGAGTTTGATTTCTTGACGCACCCGACTGCCGCTAGCAGGTTCAGCTTTGCCGTAATCAAAAATTTTCAAAGATAAATTGCGCTTGGCGGCTTTAGTTTGCAAAACAGTGTGAATCGCGTCGAGAGTAAATTCGCTGTCCGTATTGACAGTAATTGCTTCAGCGCCCAATTCCACGGTAGTTTTGGTATCTTTCAAGTCGTACCGGCTTTGAATTTCCCGGACTGTTTGGTCAACAGCATTAACTAACTCTTGCCGATCGAAATCGCTGACAATATCAAATGAATAACTAGCAGCCATAAATTAGTAATTGGTAATGGGTAATTGGTAGTTGGTAATGGGTAATTGGTAGTTGGTAATTAGTCATTAATTAAGTGTCTCTTAACTAATGACTAATGACTAATTACCAGTGACTAATAACAATTAGCCATTAACAGCCATTAAACTGAAATAGAATAAAGTAGCTGTGCAAGAAGAACTAATCGCAAACATGAGCGATCGCCCCAGCGGCACATTCAGAATATAGAAAACCGAAAACAACAACCGGGCGATCGTAAAAGCGATCGCAGCCCAGCCCGCCGCCTCTGAATCTACCCCCGTCACAAAAGCCATCAAAGCCGCCGCTGAAAACAGCATAAACGTCTCAAACGAATTTTGGTGAGCCCAAGTTGCCCGCTGAGCGTAAGCAGGCAACTTCTCAAACATAGCGCGAGGAGCTGCTTGGTCGTAGCCTAGCTGCAAGCGGGCGAACGCAACCACCACAAACGGTGCGTAAACCAGCGCAGCAGCAGCAGCAATACAATCAAGCAGAATAACAGGCACAGGCAATCCCAACAGCATCATCCGCCTCGCAGTTCAATCAAAATAGAACAGAGTAACCACCTTGCGCTGTTCCTCCGCATCCTGGCAAGTTTTCAGCAAAGTGTGGCTTTCGTGAAAAGCAAAACAGATCAGTTGCTGACAGCGAGAAATAATCTCCTGATTGCACATGGCGCTTGCTTCCGGGAGAGACAAACTGTCATTTTTGGGATTTTCTACCAAATGTATCACTTGTTCGAGTTGGTCGCGAGACTCCCGGGGCTGGCGGCTCATGCTTTGCGGCAAAATCACCGTCAGCAGATTAGGATCTGCTCGCATTGCCCCCCGAATTGCGGCTGAATTGGTGCCTGTAGCGCCAGAAGTGATGAGCTGATTGCCTCCCAGAACTATGGCGTAGCTCAGCATCTCAATTAGCTGCTGGTGGGTAATAGGAACGTGGCGAGAACCCAAAAGAGCAATCCGCTTGGAGCTGGTTTGCTGGATCGCCGCAAGTTCTTGTAAAAAATCATCTACTCTGGGTAGCTCAATTGATTGACTCAAAGAATTTATTAAATTAAATAAAACTACGTTGTGGATTTTAGCAGACTCACTAGCCATTGCCGCCAAAAAGAAGTTAAGAATTGCTGATTGACGAGATTTGACGAGAAGATGGGGAGATTTGAGGAAGCCAGAAGGCAGAATGTCTGAAGGCATTCGGCAGCCGGAGCTCAAAGTAGAATTCAAGAAAAATTGAGAATTTAAGAATTTTGGCTTTTTATTTATTTAAACAAAAAATTCTCTCTGCCGAATGCCTACTGCCGAATACCTTCTTGCCTGAGATCCGGCAGCCTTATTAATGGACTCGATCGCCCAGGCTCAAAGATGCCATCAGACGATCCAAGTCAAAATGTTCTGCCATTAGCTGAGTAACGCATTCCACCTTGATCGGTTCGTGCAGCCGCACGCTGCCAAAGGTGCTGTCGATAATTTCTACCGTGGTTAAAGTATCCAAATCAACAGACAAAACTGGAATTTCCATTTCTTCTGCCCTGCCGATCACTAGGGGAGAAGGAGGCAAGTGGCCTGTCAAAATTAAGCACTGAGTCGAGCTTTCCAGAGCCGCTAGCTGAATGTCCGTGCGATCGCCCCCCGTCACCACCGCCATATTTCTCGCTTTGCGGAAATACTTAAGAGCAGAGCTAACATTCATCGCGCCAATTGTCAAGGTTTCCACCATCAAGTCCAAACGGTCTCGACGGCAGAGTACGTCAGCTTTCAATTGGTGCACCAATTCTTTGACGCTGACACTTCGCAGCAAAGCGCTTCTCGGCAGCATTCCCAAAACAGGAATGCCCTGTGCCTCCAGAAAAGGCCGCACAGTCGCCGTTACCGCTTCGAGTTTGTCCGAGGGAACGTCGTTGAGTACCACGCCAGCCAAGCGCGAACCCAAACGCCCCTTAGCTGACAGCAAATCGTCTATATACAGATCGATCGGACGGGCTACCAAGAGCACAGAGGCATCAACTGCCTCAGCGACTTGAGCTAAAGACAAGTCAAACAGACTGCCTTCCTCCAAATTAGCTGGGCCTTCTAACAGCACCAAGTCTCCGCTGGGAGCTTGCAAATATTGTGCTAAAGACTGGCGGTAATCTGTCTCGTCTTCTCCCCGCAAACGCTTGTGAACCGTCTCTTCGTCCAAATACAGCAGTGTGGACGGCATCTGACTTTCTGAGAGCTTCAGCGTCTCTACCGCGAACCGCACGTCTTCGTCCTCGATCCCAGCTCCCTCGGAGCTGAAACTGGTTCCCAGAGGTTTGCCGTAGGCGACGCCCAGTCCTTTTGCCCGGAGTCCGAGTGCCATCCCCAGGGCGATCGCGGACTTGCCGCTGTAAGCTTTTGTGGAACCGATCAGCAAATATTTAGTCAATTTGGGTACGCCTTCACTCCTCAATTTGCACCTGTCTATTTCAAGAATTTTAATTTATTCAACAGTATTTCTGCACTGCGACTCAATTTGGCAATGCTATTATACTCGATTTTGTCGCTTTTGCGCAGAATGTTTTTTTGATTGAAACTTTTATTCACCTGTTGATACCCCTTCTCTTGGGATTTTTTTACCTATTTTTTTTGTAAAAATAGCTTTTCTCAGATTGTTTTCGCATTGTTTAACAACTCTATTAGAGATAATAATCGCCTTGTTAAGTCTTTCTTTTATGACAGTATTTAGCAAATTTGATTGCGTTTTTTAAACAGTGAGTACGAGCCGTATCAAATAAAAACAGCACGGTATCAGTGGGAAACTTTAGCCCTACAAAAGCCTTTGCCGGGTAATTGAGGGCTGTTTTATATCTATAAAATACAAGTATTCGGTAGGGAGAGAGCATGGTCTGTGTCCTAGTCAGTTTTGCATACAAGTGAAAACGGATATGTATTATTAGTTATTAATTATTAGTGCGATCGCCCTCGTTAAAACTGATATCTTGCACTGCAAGCGATAAGCTGTTTAGGAGCGGGCTTCTAGCTTCTAAACACATAAATTGTCGGGTGGGGTGGGCTGGCATTTCGGCAGCAGCCCAAAGGCTGATTGCGATGCCAGCCCGATCGCAGTTCAAGGGCTGTAGATTGAGTTTCCTTGGGCGGATATACAGCGCTTTCCTCTCAGCTACTGAGGCGCAAAATTTGAATAAAATCGGATTGCGCGATCGCACTCGCTTGCAAAAATAATGAATGTCCGAAATAGGCTTGTGCGCTGGTTCCACAACAAATACAGCAGTTTTTGATGGAATGAAATACAGGTAGGGACTCAGGCTTTGTCTGAGTTACTACGCGAAATCTGTATCGCGCTCAACGGAAAACTGCTGTAGATTTGCTGCAAGCGGTGAGGATAAGTGTTCGCGCCCAAAGGGATTCTTGAAAATAATGTCAAGAACTCCGTTACTATTGGGCTTCTCAAATAGGACTGGCGCACCAATCATGTAATGTCGCCGTCCCGGTGGCCTTACACTATTGGTACGCCAGTTATGGCGCCCGTCAATCGATTTTAGATTTTAGATTTTAGATTTTAGATTGAAGAAAGCGACCCTACTGATAAATCCAGGGGCTGGCGATCGGGATTCGGAGCTTTTTTCTCGATCCACGAATCAATCCGGGGGCCCCGGATTAAATTGCTTGATTGTCAATTGCGAACTTTCGGCAGGGCGGCTGCGGTGAAAGTTATTCATCCATGCGCATCAGCTTGCGGTAAAACGTTTTAGAAAAATCGACGGTACGAGTCCGCTGAAAAGTCAGGAGTACCTCAATTAAGCAACTGACAAACTCAGAGCTTTGCATAGTCACTTCGTAGCTGAGTTCAGCATTGCCGTCAAACAACACCCGACAGCGGGTTAAGTCGATCGGCAGCGACGAGATATTCCAACTAGCGACAAACGGCACATCGTCGCCGCCGTCAATTTTTCTTGCCCCCTCCAAGCTTTTGAGCTTGTAGAGGCCAATAGCGTGCGGTAAAAACTTGCGCCTGGGCTCTTGACAGAAAGGCGCGTAGACTTTCACTTCTTTGTCGTCGGCTGGCTTGAGTTGAGGAATAGACATATTTCCACCTCAGACAATTATTACTAACAGATAGTTGAGATCCCCAGAAAAAACTAGCAGATATTCCTGGTCGATCGCAAGTAAAAGTCATCCCAAATAATCTCTGCAATGCCCGTTTACACGGGAGGACAAGCAGCCAGGCCGCTGCTTGTCCTCCCGTGTGCTTTCGACAAAAGACCAGAAACTGGTACAGTAAATACTTATCTCTAAAATCAAAAACTATTGGTGGTTGAATCAAGTAACCTATGCAGCAGAGTTCTTGGCCAGAAAACGACGCTCGCAGCGAGCTTAACTTGGACATCTCTGATTTAGCTCAAGAAGAGCTCAAGAGTTTGACCTCGAACTCGAAGCTCGGCAAAGTATTTGCGATACCAGACATTGGCGACAGGGTGTTTGACGCGGAAACAAAAGCAAAGCTCCCGGTTGCGGTGTCTGTGCCGGGAACTCCCTCTTTTCCTCAAAATCTGTACCGGGGACGCCGGGGAAAAGCCGCTGCGGTGCTGACTGCGATTTGGGGCGGCACGATCGCCCTGCACTTGATTTCTTGGGGTGCGTGGTTAGTGTGGGGGTTGACGG
Organism: Microcoleus sp. MOSTC5; assembly: GCF_036701825.1. Classification (NCBI taxonomy): domain Bacteria; kingdom Bacillati; phylum Cyanobacteriota; class Cyanophyceae; order Oscillatoriales; family Microcoleaceae; genus Microcoleus; species Microcoleus sp. MOSTC5. Next base: position 44,624 of record NZ_JAUBRK010000024.1, read on the forward strand.
GACTGCTGTGGATGCACGCATTTCGAGTTTTGTTTGCTTCGCCCAAGCCCGCACTGCCGCCTCTTGCCGATGAAAGTCGAGAGGATTGGCCCTACGTGTCGCTGCTGGTGGCGGCGAAAAATGAGGAAGCGGTGATTGCCCGATTCGTAGAATCTATCTGCAATGTAGACTATCCGATCGACCGCTACGAAGTTTGGGCGATCGACGATCACAGCAGCGACGCCACGCCGCTAGTATTGGAACAGCTCACCAAAAAGTACCCCCAGCTCAAAGTATTTCGCAGAGGAGCAAATGCCAGCGGCGGCAAGTCGGGAGCCCTGAATCAAGTGTTGCCGCTGACTCGCGGAGAATTTGTGGGGATATTTGACGCCGACGCGACAGTAACGCCGGATTTGCTGCGCCGCGTGCTGCCGGTGTTCGATCGAGAACAGGTAGGGGCTGTGCAAGTCAGAAAAGCCATCGCCAATGCTGCGGTAAATTTGTGGACTCGCGGCCAAGAAGCAGAAATGGCTCTCGACAGTTTTTTCCAACAGCAGCGGATTGCGATCGGCGGCATTGGAGAATTGCGCGGTAACGGCCAATTCATGCGTCGCAACGCCTTGGAACGCTGCGGCGGCTGGAACGAGGAAACGATTACCGACGACCTGGATTTGACGGTGAGGCTGCACCTAGACCAATGGGACATTGAATTTCTGGCTTTCCCAGCCGTGTCAGAAGAAGGAGTCACTAACGCTCGCGCTCTGTGGCACCAGCGCAATCGCTGGGCAGAAGGCGGCTATCAGCGTTATCTTGACTACTGGCGGCTAATTGTGCGCAACCGCATGGGAACTCGGAAAACTTGGGATTTATTTGGATTTTGGGTATCTCAATATTTCTTGCCCACAGTAGCGCTACCCGACTTTTTGATGTCAATTGTGCTGCGCCGGATGCCGATCGCCAGTCCCCTAACTGTGATGACCCTTACTTTGTCGGTGGTGGGAATGTTTGTAGGTTTGCGCCGCACTCGCAAAGAGACCAAATTTGAGGTAAGGCGAGTTTTTGTCACCTTGCTGCAAACGCTGCGGGGTACTGTGTATATGTTCCACTGGCTGTTGGTAGGGACTGTGACGGCTCGGATTGCGGTGCGGCCCAAGCGGCTCAAATGGGTTAAAACCGTCCATCAAGGCGCTGCTAGTAGCATCAAGTAAACAATTAGCAGAAATATCTCGGCACAGTATTGCCCAAAGTCCGAAGATTTTCGGAGAAAAAAAAAACACCAAAACTCGCCAAAGATTTTCCCACCAGAGCCTAAGAGTAAAATTTGGCAATTCCGAGAAAAAAACACTTTGAAACAGCTTAGGTAATAGGTAATTGGCGAGCGGTAATAGCGAATAAGTAATGGGCAATACAAAAGTCTAAAATTAAAAGATAAAAGCGAAACTTTTTAACTTTTAACTTGACAAAAAACCAATTACTATCTATTAATTATGAATTGCCAATTAGGACGAATTGCTTGTTGCCAACTACCCGTCACCCGTAATTGATAATGGATTTGTTAGAGTACCAAGCTAAATCTTTATTTCGCCAGATGGCAATTCCGATTTTGCCGTCGCAGCGGATTGACAATCCCGCCGACCTCAAAGGACTAAAAATTCCCTACCCCGTTGTACTCAAATCGCAAGTGCGGGCTGGGGGACGGGGCAGGGCGGGCGGTATCAAGTTTGTGGAAAATACGATCGATGCAGTAGCTGCCGCTCAAACAATTTTTAATTTGCCGATCGAGAATGAATATCCCCAAGTCCTGCTGGCAGAAGCAAAGTACAACGCCGACCAAGAATTGTACTTAGCGGTACTCCTAGACCCCGTAGCGCGACGCCCGGTTCTTCTGGGTTCGAGACAAGGAGGTATGGATGTCGAAGGGTCGATCGAGCAAATGCAGCAAGTTGCCGTAGACCAGGAATTTTCCCCATTCTACGCGAGGCGTCTCACGCTGAAAATGGGATTGCAGGGAGACTTGATTCAATCCGTGAGCACCATTGTCGAGAAAATGTACCGGCTGTTTGTCGAAAAAGATTTAGATCTAGTAGAAATCAATCCTCTCGGCATCAGTCCGACGGGAGAGGTAATGGCTTTAGACGGTAAAGTCACCGCCAACAACGAGGCCTTGGGGCGACATCCAGATTTGGCAGCACTCTCGGAGAATAGGCTCTTGGGCGGGTTGGTACGGGAAAGGAGAAGTTTCCATGTCCCTGGCGATCGCTCCCATTCCCACTCGAAGGCTCAGCAATCGCCGGAGTTTGACCCCAAATCTCAATCCCCAATCTCGAATTCCGAATCCCTGCAATTAATCGAACTAGACGGGAATATCGGGATTTTGTGCAACGGAGTGGGCCTGACAATGGCAACTCTGGATGCTGTAACCCACCAAGGAGGAAAACCAGCTAATTTTGTGAATATGGGTTCCCTAGAGCGCTACGATGCAGCAAATGCCCTGCGCGATCGCGCAGATTTGGGTCTGGAGTTAGTGGCTCAGGATAAAAGCGTTAAGGTGATACTTGTAAATATTTTGGGCAGCGCCTCCAAGAGCGAGGAAATAATCGCCGCAGTAGCCGGCTATTTGGAACGGAAAGCTCGCGCTAACCGCCACATCCAGGTTGTGCTGCGGCTGGTAGAGATCGATGCTGATGCTGTTAAAAAGCGTTTGGGACAGTTGCCGGTGCAGCTAGCTAGCACTTTGGATGAGGCCGCAGCCGCTTCTGTATCCTCCGTCAAGTAGCGGCAGTCGATCGGCAAAAAACGAGATTTCTCTACAGATGAAGGCCTTCTGCTTTTTACAGATCGAGTGTCAAGTGGGAAAAAATGAATTTAACTCCTGAAAGCAAAGTCCTTGTACAGGGCATTACAGAATCTCCCGCGTCAACCCGCGCCGCCCTGATGATGAAAGCATACGGCACAAATGTAGTCGCCGGTGTCAGTCCCGGTCGGGGTGGGCTGGAAATGGAGGGAATTCCAATTTTTGATTTGGTAGAACAAGCAGTGGCGGCAGTGGGTCACGTTGACACTGCGGTAATTTTTGTAGACGCTTACTCGGTGCTGGATGCGGCTCTAGAAGCGATCGCGGGAGGAATTCGGCAAATCGCGATCGTCACTGGGGGAGTGCCTCCTCTGGATATGGTGCGCTTAGTCAGAAAAGCAGAGGCTACTGAAACTTTGGTAATCGGGCCTAACGGTCCGGGAATAATTGTGCCCGACAAACTGCTGCTGGGAACTCACCCCAAGGAATTTTACACTCCCGGCCCGGTGGGGGTGATCAGCCGCAGCAGCACTTTGACTTACGAAGTTGCCCTAGAACTGACTGAGGCTGGGTTGGGACAGTCGATGGCGGTTTGTATTGGTTGCGACGCGATTGTCGGTTCTTCTTTTATGCAGTGGCTGCAAATTTTGGACGAAGACGACAGTACGGAAGCGATGGTTTTGGTGGGGGAAGTTGACGGGTGGAGCGAACAAGCTGCTGCTTCTTACATCGCCTCGGCGATCGACAAACCCGTGGTTGCTTATCTGGCCGGCCGCTACGCTCCCAAGGGGCCGTCTTTGGGCCACGCCGGCATCCTGATCAGTTCTCGCGCTGCTGCCCAGAAAGCCTTTGGAGTTACGGCCCCAAACAAAATGGCGGCTTTTGAAGAGGCGGGCATACCTGTGGCGGCTCGGCCTTCGGAGGTTCCGAAGTTGCTCAAAAAATTGCTCAAGAAAAATTGATTGCTTCGGGAGTTGTCACAACAGTCCTAACCCTCTTGGCGGTTGGGATAGGGGTAGGGCGGGTTTTGTCTCAAAATTGTCTGCAGAATGCCACAAATGCCGGCTAAACCCGCCCCTAAGACACATTTATGATTTTTTTACCAAAGCCCTCTGACCGGCGTCACAGGCTGCGGTGCTGGTGCTGGCAAGGGGGCGGGGCGGCGCGGCGCTGGAGGCGGAGTTGTTGGCTGCACGCTGCGGCGAGGTTCGATCGGACTTTCGGTGCGAGTTGTTTCAGTTGTGCGACTTGTCGATCGCATCACATCTTGAAGCAGGCTTTGCATATTTCCGGCTAAACTCTGAACTTTCCCAACAGCGGCGCTAATGCTGGCAACATCTACGTAAACCTCGGTCAGAGGATACTTTTTCAGGATTTCCAGCAGCGAAACCTTACCGTCGTCCCCGGCCGCCAGCATCATCGCCGCCCGCAGAGCTTTGCCGCTTTCTGTGCGGCGCTGAGTCCGAATTGCTTGACCGATTTCGTCAGTAATTTTCTCTCCCGGGGTGCTGTAAACTACCCTGGCCAGATTAGCAGGCTTTAAACCGATTTCTAGACCCATGAACCCCCGCAATACTTGCGCGTCCATTTTGGAAAACCGGATAATTTGTTGGAGGGTTGGGGTCGTCGTGCCATCTTTAGCAAAGTCTTCTAAGTCAGTGATATTGATGGTTTGTCTGATCGGGCCAAATGTGAGGACAATTTTTTCGGCCGCTAATGCTGTACTGCTGCTAGATAATATGCTCGCGCTTGCTCCTAAAAGAAGGGCAATGCCGATCGATACAAATTTTGTTAATTTCATATTCATTTTTACCGCTCGATTAAAATTATTTTTTCGAGATTTGTACATTATAGATCCAGCAGTTATATTCTACAAGGTCGCCTGTCTAATTTTTGCCCGCGTCACACCCACAATCTCGACCGAGACTTTTTCTCGATCTTGACTTTAAGAATAAGTAACCACATCTACCGCAATATTTTTGCTTCTATTCATTCTGCCTTCTACCTTCTACATCTGAGTGCCTTCTACATCTGAGTGCCTTCTAGAAGTTATGTTGAAAACCAAGCGCAAATCCAAGAAATCCAAACACAAGCACAGTGAAAAAACAACAGCGCTAAGCAAAAAAGAAGTAGCAGCACAAAAACGCAAAACTTCACAAAAGCGCAATGAATTGGTGCAGTCGATCGCCATAAGCTGCTTAGTCAGCCTTGCTGTCAGCATCCCCCTGTTGTTCGTAGCCCGCCCTAAGATTGCTATTTCAGGAGGCGCAGCCGCAGCCATCTTGCTGCTTTCCTACAAATACCCCCGTCAAGCTTTGTGGGCTTTTCTAATTTACCTGCCTTTCAGCGGTACAATTACTTACGCAATTGGCGGCGGGAATGCTGCATTTCAAGTAGCCAAAGATGCTTTCTACATACCAGCTCTCATCGCGCTAATTCAAAGCTGCAAAAAGAAACATTTGCGCCTGTTCATTCCCAAACAAATGCTTTCTACCTTTAGCATCCTGTTGATGATGGCAATGCTGACTTTAATTTTTGTCAACGGGGAGATGCAGCTCAATCCTATGAAGGGCGACAAACCAATTCTGCAAGGAATTCTCGGCTTAAAAGTATTGATAGGTTACATACCGCTGATCGCTTGTACCTATTATCTGCTCCGCACGAAGAAGGATTTAGTATTTTTTAGTCGAATGCACATCGTTTTGGCGATCGTTTGCTGCCTTCTCGGTTTGATTCAATACCTGTTGCTGCAAAGTGGAAAGTGTGCGGGTACCCGAGGAATGACCGGAGAAGAATTATATAAAGCAACGCTGGAAGCTAGATGTTTTGTCGGCGGTTCTTTGGTGTTCAGTCCAGAAGTCAAGTTTATCCGCTTGCCGGGAACTTTTGTAGCGCCTTGGCAGTGGGCCTGGTTTTTAATTTCTAATGCATTTTTAACTTTTGCCTCGGCCTTTTGCGACCCTTCATTCTGGTGGCGAGTTATCGGTTTATTTGGCATGGCATTAGTATTTGCCAATGCAGTGATTTCAGGTCAAAGAGCTGCTTTAATTATGGTTCCCGTTGCTACGGCAATCCTGCTAGTTCTCACCGGTCAATTAGTTAATTTAAAACGATTTATTCCCATCGGTGCAGGACTGGCGATTTTACTGTTTGTCGGTGCAGCAATTAACCCGGGAATTATTGAGCAGCGGTGGGAGAGTTTTGTTAGCCGCTGGAATGCTGCACCGCCCCAGCAGTTTCTCTTTAATCAGTTCGAGCAGAGCAACAATTTTATCATTGACAGACCTCTCGGTAGAGGTGTGGGACGAGCAACTAATTCAACGCGGATCTTTGGTACCACGCAGCTAATTGAAACTTTCCAACCTAAGTTGATCTACGAACTCGGTTATCCGGGAATGATTGCTTTTCAGGTCATGCTTTTACACTTAGCTTTTCTAACGTTTCGAGCTTACCGATCGGTCAAGGACAAAAGTTTGCGGAGTTACGGAGCTAGTTTTTGGGTGTTTGTTGGATTTATTACGATCAATACTCAATACTATCCGCTGGATGTAGATCCAGTGTCCGTGTATTATTGGGTTTTAGCTGGGGCTATTTTAAAGTTGCCCAAAATTGACAAACAGGTGCAGGATGAAAAACACCAGGAACTTGAGTCAAATGATTTGCAAATTCACCAGGAATTAAAGGATAAAAAAATTCTTGCCTCTACCCCAATTTGACGTTCTCGGACGCAGAACCTCTATAGGACCCATTTGAGATCTGTTGTTATAACCGTAAGCCTTGTGCCATTGGGATTTCAAATCTTTGGCCGCCATTGCCCCATGATTTCTCGTCTTGTGGCTATTGAGTTATGTGAGACGGCTGCTTTGTCCGCCTTATTTTTTAAGAAAAGATCCAAAATGGGTTCTATAGATGTCGCTGTATCCGCCAACGAAAGCCAGTCGCTGGCCGTTGGGCGACCACATTAGGGGAGCGATAACATCTATATTAGGTGTAAGTTCGTGGCGAGCGGAACTGGTAGCATTGACCGCAAATAAAGGGGATCTGTTCTCGCTGCCGCGCATCTAGAGGGCTGTAAACGCTAGTATCCTTGGTTTTAGGGCTGCGGGTGTTCCGGGGCTGTGAAGGCTCAAAAACAAGCTGATTAAGAGTGTTAGGGAGATAAGGGCGATCGCACTTATCGACCATAATTTATTGAAGCTGAAAAGTTGCAGAATTTGCCACAAGCTTTTCAGACGCGGGCAAGAGCCCCACCCCACACTCCACTTAAACTTTTGTGTAACAGGCTTTTATAGAACGGGAATCTTGCCTGTTCCATATCCCAGGGGGAAATCCAAGTTAAAGCGCATTTTATCGATTCATCTGCTAATTTTTAAAGTGTTTGTCTATCGATATGTCTCGACAGCCTCAAACTCTGTTTAATTCTGCCAATAATTAGCTCAAACATTTTTTTGCGAGACGGATTCTTGCTGCTGGGCGGCATCCCTAACTCGCAACACATCAAGTTCAAGTCACTTGCACTCATTGCCAACAATTTTTGCCTCACCTCTTCTTCATTACCATTCTTAGCTTGTAAACGCAGTTCTTCATAAACTTCTAGAACATTTCTCGCCGATAAATTAGCTGGTTTATTAACATCAGCACCAGTGGAAATATCCGAAGTTTTTGACTCAGCAGAAAGCCCTCCCCGCTTGACTTGAGTTTCAAGCCTAGTTAATTTTCTAGAAACGTCCCGCAAGATTTCCTTAAGTTCGCCAATTTCCTTAACTAACCCCCCGCTTTCTTGTTCGGAAGCAGCCAAAATTTCTTTTTTAATCATTTCAGATACTCCTCACACTCGCGCCATAGTTTTTCAAATTCTCTAACTAATTCTCGCGGCAGTTCTCCCTCATTAATTGCCCGTTTTAGCCCGACGCTTTCGCGAATCGTCGATTCTAAAAATCTAACTTCTATGTTATTATCTTTTGATATCTCATCGCAAAGTCTCTTTACTTCTCTCATGTAAAACTGAACTTCATTTGTCAGCAATCCTCCATAGGTTTTAGCTTTATTCATAAAGACTGCTATCTTAGGAAACGGATAAGGCTCAATCCGTTTCTGAAGCGAGTTTAAAACTAAACTCAATCCCCTAGAACCAAAATAATCGGGATTGACGGGAATCAATATTAAGTCGCAGCAAGAGAGTACGCTGTAGGTGAGGAGACTGAAGGAAGGCGAACAGTCAAAAAGCATCAAGTCGTATTTGGGGAGATTGGCAGAGTTGGCGATTTTGCCGATGAATCTGCGGATGAAGTCTTTAACACTTTTTCCCTCAAAACCATCGATATCCAACCAATACAATTCTTCAACTGAAGGAACAAAATGCAACTGTTCGTCAATCTGATAAATGGTGTCGAAACCAACGGGAAATTTAAAGTTTTGTCCGGCTTTTTTAAAGACTTCTAGAGCGTCGTAAATGGTAAGTCTGTGCTTGAGAGATTGTTCGTACCACTTACCAAACTTGTCATCTAAATGACCGGTATTTTCGTTAAGTCCGATCGCCTCTGTGAGCGACATTTGCGGATCTAAGTCTAACATCAAGACTTCTAAGTCGGTTCCTTGGGATATAATATTTCCCAGACTCCAAGTGACGGTGGTCTTTCCGACACCGCCTTTGAAGTTGATTACGGCTATTGATTTAGGACTCATGGCTGGTTTTGCTTGGATTTTGCTCAAATATAAATTAAAACATATTGTGGCGGTTAGTCGATCGCGCGATCGGCCATGAGAAGCCCGATGTGTCGATTGACAGAAAAGGCAGACTATGATATAGAAATAAATAATAAAATCAAACTATTAGCCATCCCAAAGGTGAACTAAAACAAATATATTCTGGATTTAACGAAAAGGAAAACGGCGATCAAATTCTCGATCGACTTAATCTTGAAAAGGTTTTATCTAATCGGAATACTTGTTGTTTTCGGAGACCCTTATTTGCATACTGTTTAAAGGCTTTGAGGGAAACATCTACTGATAAATATCAATTTCTTAGATAATTAAGTAAAATAACCAAAGCACAATTGGCTAATATATAATTTTTTAAGTTATGGCAGGTTGTTACTGCCGATAAAACGTAAGGTGCACATTGTGCACCCTACCTTTGTTTTAGCGTTTGACCAACTTCTTAGAAACCTTCCGCAGGCGAATTGATTTTGGCGTTACTTCCACCAATTCATCCTGGCCGATGTACTCCAAAGCACGCTCCAAACTCATATCGACTGGCGCTTGCAATTGTGCCAATTCTTCACCGCCAGATGCGCGGTGGTTTGTCAACTGCTTCGACTTGCAAATATTCAGCTCCATGTCTTCATCTCGGTTGTTTTCTCCGATAATCATCCCTCTGTAAACCTTGGTTCCGGGGGTAATGAAAAACACGCCGCGGTCTTCAGCATTTTTCAGTGAATAAGTAGTTGCAACTCCTTCTTCAAAGGAAATCAATACTCCGTTGCGACGGGCGACAATTTCTCCACCGAGGGGGCGATAGTCGAGGAAGCTGTGATTCATAATTCCAGCGCCGCGAGTCAAGCGCATAAACTCGCCTCGGAATCCAATCAAACCGCGAGCGGGGACTGAAAATTCTATTTGGGTGCGGCCGGTGCTGCTGACGTGCATATCTTGCATTTCTGCTTTCCGCTGACCGAGGCGTTCGATGCAGCCGCCGACTGCTTCTTCGGGTACGTCTAAGACCAAACATTCAAAGGGTTCGCAGGGACGACCGCCGACTTCGCGGAAGATTACTTGCGGCTGGGATACTTGGAATTCGTATCCTTCGCGACGCATATTTTCGATCAGGATTCCGAGGTGGAGTTCGCCGCGGCCGGATACGAGAAATTTGTCGGGAGAGTCGGTTTCTTCGACGCGCAAGGCGACGTTGGTTTGGAGTTCTCGCATCAGTCGATCGCGAATTTGCCGAGATGTTACCAAACTACCTTCTTGACCGCAGAACGGCGAATCGTTGACCGAGAAGGTCATCTGCAAAGTTGGTTCGTCTACTTTGATTAAAGGCAGCGCTTGCGGGTCGTTGGGGCAGGTAATTGTCTCGCCAATATACGCATCAGCAAAACCAGCAACGGCGACAAGATTACCAGCAGAAGATTCTGGGATATCAATCCGCTTCAAGCCTTCAAAGCCCATCAATTTACTAATTTTTGATTTGACAAGCGCGCCGCTTTCGGTGATTAAGACTGCTTGTTGGCCGACTCTAATTGTACCGTTGTGGATGCGGCCGATGACGATGCGACCGACGTATTCTGAGTAATCTAAGGTTGTTACTTGCAGTTGCAGCGGCTTGTTGGGGTCGCCTACGGGGGGCGGTACGTGGTCGAGGATTTCTTCAAAGAGGGGCTTCATATCTACCCCTTCGTCTTCGAGGTGTTTTTTGGCGTAACCGCTTAAGCCGGAACCGAAGAGGTAGGGAAATTCGCACTGATCGTCGTCAGCACCTAGTTCTAGGAACAGATCCAAAACTTTATCGACGGCTTTGTGGGGGTCGGCTCGATCGCGATCGATCTTGTTGACAAAGACGATCGGGCGCAGTCCTTTTTCTAGGGCTTTTTTGAGCACGAAGCGGGTTTGCGGCATCGGGCCTTCGTTGGCGTCTACGATCAGCAAACAACCGTCTACCATGCCGAGAACTCGTTCGACTTCACCGCCGAAGTCCGCGTGTCCGGGGGTATCGACGATGTTGATCAGGGTTTCTCCGTACCTGACGGCGGTATTTTTGGAAAGAATTGTGATGCCACGCTCGCGCTCGATATCATTGGAGTCCATAACGCAATCTGGGATTTCTTCCCCTTCGCGGAAGACCCCGGACTGTCTGAGAAGAGCGTCCACAAGGGTGGTTTTGCCGTGATCGACGTGAGCAATGATAGCGACGTTGCGAATGGGAAGACTCATAATGCGTCTGGGACGTTAAACGGATTTAACTAAAGATTTCTTAATAATTGTAGCGCATTAAGTCAAGGGGCGATCGGGCGGGCTGCAAGATTCGAGTTCTCCGTGGCTAGAATCAAGATTATGAAAGCGCAACCGAGGGAAATTAAGTGTTACACCACGCCTGATGGCAGAGTTCCTTTCGATGGGTGATTTTGAGTTGGCCCAAGTGAAGAAGCTTTGATAGGGCGATCGTCGGTATTAAGATGAGGGTGCAAGTACGATCGACCTTATGGAAGTACAACCGTGGGAAATTAGACGTTATATTACCCCAGACGGTAGAAATCCTTTCGCAGAGTGGCTTAGTTCCCTGCGAGATTTGAATGCGGTAGTTAAAATTGAGCAAAGGCTTGACCGAGTTCGCTTGGGGAATTTAGGAAACAGCAAGTCTGTTGGGGCAGGAGTCTGCGAATTAAAAATTGATTTTGGGCCGGGGTATCGCGTGTACTTCGGACAATTGGGGTCAACAATTGTTCTTCTTCTCTGCGGTGGGGATAAAAGCAGCCAAGAACAAGATATTCGCAAAGCTAAGGAGTATTGGAAAGAATATGGAGAACGCGAAAATGCCAACTAGCGATAGTTACCAGGACTATTTGATTGAAGCCCTCAAGGATAAAATACACGCTGCTGCTTATCTAACGGCGCATTTGGAAGATAAAGAACCTGAACCCGGTTTGCTCGAACTCACATTTAACAATGTATTTGAGGCTCTTAGAGAGCCAAATATGTCTGCTGATGATGCTAAATTGCATCGAGAAAAATTAGATATTTTGTTGTCGCAGAATGGAATGGCTACAATTTATGCTTTAGCTAATTGGCTGAATGCTCTGGGATTGAAGTTAACAGTTGCGGTGGCTCAAGAGGATGAAGGGGAAGAGGAAAGTTCTGTTGCTGGTGCTGAGTTGGTGGAGGTTGGTAATGTTTGATTTGGGTCGATCGAGCTTTAAGCTACTAATTAGACCTTGACGGCGCTCGGATGCCGATCGCTAAAGGAAGTAGCCGATCGCTCTGGGCTATCCTACAATACTGTTAAAAGTTATGCCCGAGCGCCCGGTATGGCAATGGCTGGCATCGGTGCTCTGCTAAAATTGGTGCGGACGTTTGATGTGTCGATCGAAGAATTGTTGGATTTTGTCGAACAGTAACAAATTACACTTAAAATAAACCAGTGCTACCAGCGCCAACCAGTGCGACCTCGCAGGGACGATCGACTGTGGGCCCAAGCAACAGATGCGAGAGTTGGCGGATGGGAAGGGGCGAAGTCAGAAAGAGATGATATATTCTCAGCGGCAATTGTAGCTGTTCGATCGCCCATATCGGTCTACAATTTTTAACGTTGAGCCTTATTGAAGTGCAGGAGTGGAGCTGGCTTGGATAACGCTAGTCTGTCAAGAAAACCCCCGCAAGCCTCGGAGCTTGTCGCCGACGAAATTCCAGAAGCAGTGCGAGACCACCCATACCCAGAAGCAGGGCAGAGTCAGTCTAAGAAAAAAGGGCTGATTTGGAAACTGCTAGGGTTGGCCGCATTAGCCTGTGGGGTCAGCATCTGGCTGCACCTCAACTTTAACTTGTTCCCAGCCACCAGTCAGGCAGAGCAAACTCAACAAAACCCAGCACCGGTGAGTTCCGCGTCTGGGTCGGTCGCGAGTCCAGCTACCAACCCAAAAGCCACCGCAACCCCAGACAACCTGCTGGGACACTTGCCGTACGCAGAAGCACCAGCCAAAGACTTGGTAGGTGTCACCCCCGACGGTAACGTCACACTCCGCACTTCAGCAGCAGCAAAATATCAGGAAATGGCCAACGCCGCAGCGGCCTCAGGCATTTACTTCGCTCCCATATCCGGCTTTCGCTCCCTCGAAGACCAACAACACGTATTTTTTGACGTGAAAGCCGAACGCAGGCAAAACGCCAGCAAGCGAGCCGAAGTCAGCGCCCCTCCAGGTTACAGCGAACACCACACCGGTTACGCGATCGACATCGGCGACGGCAGCGCCCCGGAAAACAACCTCAGTCCCAGTTTTGAAAATACCCAAGCATTTAAGTGGTTAGAAGCCAACGCCGTCGCTTTCAGCTTTGAAATGTCGTTCCCCAAAAACAACCGCCAAGGCGTCAGTTACGAGCCTTGGCACTGGCGGTTTGTGGGCGACAAGCAAAGTCTAGAAACTTTCTACAAAGCTCATTCGATGAAAAAGTAGAAGGAAGAAGGAAGAAGGAAGAAGGAAGAAGGAAGAAGGAAGAAGGAAGAAGGAAGATTTTCCACATCTCCGGCTTTGCCACTCTCCCACTATCCCACTGCCGCACTATCCCACTCTCTCATTCCCCCACTCGGACACTCCCTCACTCCCCCAAACTCCGCCAAACTCGTGATTGCAATCTATCCAGGCAGCTTTGATCCCATAACCTTCGGTCACGCAGACATTATCGAGCGGGGATCTAAACTGTTCGATCGGGTAATTGTTACGGTAGTCAGAAACCCCAGCAAAACCCCTCTCTTCACCGTAGAGGAACGGATCGAGCAGATCCGGCGATCTACCCAACACTTGCCAAATGTAGAAGTAGACAGTTTTGAGGGTTTGACAGTAAACTATGCTAAGATTCGACAAGCCAAAGTGCTGCTGCGGGGGCTCCGGGTATTAACAGATTTTGAAATGGAACTCCAGATGGCCCACACCAATAAAACCCTTCTGGGTGAAATTGAAACAGTTTTTTTGGCAACTTCTAACGAGTACAGCTTTTTAAGTAGTAGTGTAGTTAAAGAAATAGCCAAGTTTGGTGGCTCCGTAGATCATCTTGTTCCGAAACACGTCGCCCTAGATATTTACAAATGTTACGCCAGCAGGAACCAACTCGCATCGAACCCGACAGTACCGGCCTCCGCACTGAGAACGAATCACCTCAGAACACAGCCGCCTTCGGAGATCCCACCCGAACCGCAGGAGTAGACATCCAGCGGGAATTGAACAGGCTTGAGGAAATTGTTCTCGACAGCCCGCGAATTCCTATGACCAGACGCACTCTGGTGGATGAAGAACAGTTGCTCGATCAGTTAGACTTGGTGAGGCTAAATTTGCCGATAGCCTTTCAGGAAGCCGAAACGATCATCCGCCACAAGGACGACTTGCTTCAAGAGGCGGAACTTTACGCTCAGGAAGTGATAGAAGCAGCAGAACAGAGAGCGGCAGAACTTTTAAACGACATGGGCCTGCTCCAGCAGGCGAAGATAGAGGCAGATCAGTTGCGGCAGCAAGTTTTGCTTGACTGCGAGGCAATTCAGCAGGCGACGCTGGCGGAAGTGGAACAAATTCGCTACCAGGCTCAAGAGGAATTGGAAGAGATGAGAGTGAGGGCGATGGCTGAATGCGAGGAAATTCAAAACGGAGCCGACGATTATGCCGACCAAGTGCTCGATAATATCGAACACAAGTTGAGCGATATGCTGCGCGTGATCCGCAACGGGCGCGATCGGTTGGATAGTGTTTCTGCGTCGCACATCCATCACACCAACGGTTAGCCAACAGTTAACTCATTGCTTGAACCTTTATAAAAATCTACCTAATTTAGGTAGATTTTTTTTTGAATAGTCTTTATAGTCTTTCTTCCTCAATTCCAGCACTCGGTGACTTATTTTTGCCGAGATAAGTTTTGTGAAGATAGGAGCAAATATAACATTTTATGATATTCTACTCATACCAAATCCGGCTTAAAAACCCCCTTTATCTCAGTTCGCGGAGGCGGACTTCGTTTGACTCTATGCAGCGGTTTCAACCGCCGAATGATAAAAGGGTAGCAAACCCGGATTTCGTATCAGACAAAAAATTCCTAATTTAAATCAAATTTTTGCAATCTAATTTTTACCATGCAAAAAGCTTCTAATCGGTTCGCTGAATTTGATTTGATCCGAGCTTTAGCGATCGTCAGTGTTGTGATTACTCATGCTGGGTTCTTGGCATTTAAAGATCGCAGAATTCTATTTGTTGCGATCGATACATTTCAACTGTTCTGCGTACCTGCATTTTTACTGCTGAGCGGCTTTTTTCTCACCAACAAACTGGAAAATCAAAATAATCCCGCAGTGGTAGTCCAAAAAAGACTGTCAAGAATTCTACCCCCCTATCTATTTTGGTCAGTAGCTTTGTACATTTTAAATAATTGGGGGGAACTCCAAAAATTTGATTTACTGTCATTACTCAGAGATATCCTGACCGGCTCGGTGATGCCTCCCTATTACTTCATCGTTGTGATTGTTCAATGCTACGGCTGGTGGTGGCTTCTCGTGAAATTAAGATTTTTAGAACCCCGAAAAGTTTTGGCTTTGGGCTTAACAATTCAAACAATTTTTACAATATTCTTCTACTTAACCGCTTTCAAATATATATCAATACCTCTACCTTTGATGGAGCGCTGGATTTTTAGTTGGATTTTGCCATTTTCAACTGGTCTGTTTTTGGGTGCCTCGTACGACAGAATTCAACCCGTTCTCGAACGGAAAAAAATGCCAATTTTAGGGGCAACGATCCTTTTTTATCTAGCTAGCATTTGGGAATATTACCTGAAAAGTGGAGTTAATTCGGAGACATGGTTTCTCCGATCGTTTTTTAAACTATCTGCTCAAGGATACGCAATTTTGTTCGTATTATCGATTCTCGCATTTTCTAAGAGTATCGCACTTCCCAGTAGAGTATCTGGGTTAGTCAAAATATTGGCTGCTTACTCATTCCCTATATATCTCCTGGATTCGACAGTAGTAAAATATGTGTTGTTAGTGTTTTATAAGTTTATTGACCCGGTAAATCCGCTGCTGAAGCTCGGCTTTTTAGTTACGGGGACTTTGTTAGGTTGTTGGGCGATTATTTACCTGTTGGAAAAAGTTTTGCCCAAAAATTATAGGCAGTACATTCTGGGAATTTAATCGGATTTTGTGTTTCAGCGGATGTCTTCATAAAACTGCTTGAGATACCTCGCTGGAACGCCAAAACCCCATAAAAAACCAATGGAAAGATAGATCGCAATTGCTTTAAATTCGCCCCAATTCGCCACTCGCCGATCGCTACTTTCTACTACCCGATTGACTAACTTAATTCTCCCCCGTCGCACTAACTTCAAACACAAATCCGCTTCCTCCATAATTGGCATCGCGGCATCGAAACCGTCGCATTCCCAAAAATCGGTACGGCGGCAAAAAATAACTTGGTCGCCAAACAGCAGGCGCAATCCTTTGAAAAATAAATGAGGTCGAAATAACAGCGGCGCGTAATAAGTTTTCAGGTAATTGTGCAGTGAAAAACCCCATCTTGTTTGCTGCAAACCACCCATCAAGGAGATAAACCCGCCACCGACAATTTTGGCATCGGACAATGTTTTCTGGATGACTGCTACGATGTCGTCGGGAACTAAAGTATCGGCGTGGAGAAAGCACAGAATCTCGCCGGTGGCGACTTGGGCACCTAAGTTCATTTGCACGGAACGTCCGGCTGTACTGCTAGAAATAACGCGGGTGGCAGCGGAAAGTGCGATCGCCACTGTTTCGTCTTGACTGCCGCCGTCTACCACCAACACTTCCCAAGCCGGAGGATTGAGAATGCTGAGTTGGCGGAGGGTGCGTTCCAGACAAGTCGCTTCGTTGAGGGCTGGGATGATAATAGAAACGCGATCCATTTCGTTGAAATTTGTGCCAAAAGTATTATAATAAAAAGCTGTGGCGATTCGCAACTTTAGAGAAAATAGAACTTATGCGCGCGGATTCCGAAACCCGGTTCCTGCCTGCGAACTCGTCACGAAACCTCGGATTTTTCACAGAAACCGGGTTTGTTGGCTATTCCTATAAAATCAGGCAAAAGTGCGATCGCCCTCTATATTTTCCACTAATCAGGACTGAGAAAATCGTGCAGAAAACAGAAGTAAAAAATGATTTAGAATTTTATGAGGAAAATGCCGATAATTGGTGGGACGAAAACGCTAAAATTTATGCCTTATACCATCTAAACAAACCCAGATTTGAGTTTTTCGACAGACACGCGACTAATTGGCAAGGGCTGAAAACCTTAGATGTCGGGTGCGGCGGCGGCTTTTCTTGCGAGTTTATGGCCGAGAGAGGCGCTATTGTTTCTGGAATAGATCGATCGGACAAATGTATTGTAGCTGCTCAAAATCACGCAGTTACCAGCGGTTTTGAGATTGACTACAGGCAAGGTTTTGCCGAAAATATGCCCTACGACGACAATACCTTTGATGTTGTAATCTGCGTGGATGTTTTGGAACACGTGGCCGATTACAAAAAGGTTGTGTCAGAGGTTCACAGGATTCTCAAGCCTGGGGGACTGTTCTTTTTTGATACAATCAACCGAACTTTTTCCTCGCAAATTGTGATGATTGGACTGATGGAAAATACATTGCAGGAAATTAAGCGGGGCGTTCACGATTGGGAAAAGTTTGTTACCCCGGATGAACTGTCTGTGGTAATGCGCGACACGGGTTTCGGCCAGATTGAAATTAAAGGTTTTGATATGTTTGGAGAAATGGGCGCTATTTTAGCCCAGATGCACGGTTTTTGGGGGAATTTTACAAGTGGAAAGCAGCTATTTCCTTCGGGGGAAAGTTTGAAACAAGTTTCTCAAGTGCTAATTTCTAATATCGCTCACTATGTTGATTACAAAAAGTCTGGCTTGTTTAAAATCAAAATCAATGAGGATACGTCGATTATGTATGTTGGCGTAGGGGCGAAGAATTAGTCGGTTAATTGTTGATTGTGGATTGTTAACTGTTGTCATTAGAGGCGAGTTTGAGACGGATTTTTGCGATAGACAAATCCGACTAAAACCCGCCTCTATTGCATTTTGTAGGGTGCGCACGCAGCGGTGCACCTTACTGTATTGCAGGCAATTGAGAATTGCTGTATTGCCGATCGCACTACAAACGTAATTTCAAGAACTAACTGCAAATAATTACCAACTATTTTTTTTAGTTAAGCCCTTGTGACGCGCAGTCTGAGCGTCCCAAAATACCGCCCCGTCTTAGTTTGGGGCTGCTCGCGTTGAGCGGACACCTAGCTTGACAGCCTTTTGTAATAAATCTTAATGTTTTACTCTTGACAATATATCTAAATTGCATGGTAGCTTATTGAATATTAATTGCAATAAGTGCCGGAAGTTAATAGTACCTGGAGGTCAATCACCGTGACAGCAGCAATAGTTTCCGCGTCAGCCTCGCGAATCAGCGACGGACAACCCGCCGACAGCCAAAAACTGATGAGTTTGGGTAAAAATTCCGAAATACCTGACCTCGATAACTCTAAAGATGTAACCCTCGCCGTCTTAGAAGGAGTGGGGACTCTCACGGTGTGCGATCGAACAGTCACTTTAAAACCCGGAGTATTTGTGTTTGTACCCGCCGGCATCCCGCGCAGTCTAAAAGTACAAACGACGCTGAATTTGTTACTAATTGACTGCGAACCCGACCCCGATATGAGCGAGTCAGCTTGGTTGATGAATTTTCAACTTTAACCCGATGAAAAAACAGTGTCCTTGCTGCCTTGACTCCCTAATTTCTCAGGTTTGCCACAACCGTGTCTACTGTTTTTGTCTGAATTGCAGGCAGGAAATGCCAAATCCTGACTCAAAAAAAATAATTCTCAAGCACTATCAAATATCACCTTCGGAGTAAAAATGTCAAAAGCAATTGGTCTTTTCTACGGAACTACAACTGGGAAAACTGAGTCTGTAGCTGAAATGATTCGGGATGAATTTGGCGGCAATATCGTGACATTGCACGAGATCGGCAGCGTTGAAAATGATGATTTTGCCGAATACGAATGTCTGATTATCGCTTGTCCGACTTGGAATATCGGCGAACTCCAAAGCGACTGGGAAGGTTTTTTTCCCGAACTTGACGATATTGATTTTAGCGGCAAAAAAGTAGCTTATGTGGGAACTGGCGACCAAGAAGGCTACCCGGATAATTTTATGGATGCAATGGGCATTCTGGCTGAAAAAATTTCGGAACAGGGCGGCGAAACAGTCGGTTATTGGCCGGTAGAGGGCTATGATTTTAATGAATCTAAAGCTGTAGTTAATGGCAAGTTTTTGGGTCTTGCTATTGATGAAGACAACCAATCCGATCTGACGGAATCGCGCATCAAATCTTGGGTATCTCAACTCAAGAAAGAATTTAGCTTGTAGACTTAACGGTAGCAGGGTGAGTTTTGTAATTAGATTATGTTCGGCAATCAAAGTTACGCACTCAACCCGCCCCAAAAATCTAGCAAATACATTATTATTGTTAATAACTAGATCTCCAACTTAAAATAGATGCAATTTAGTTCAGAAGACGTGCTTTGGTTAAGTGTAAGTCCGAGTTTGCAATTCTTCGATCGCTCGCTGCTTTCCTACTTAAATGATTCTGTACCAGTGCAAATATGGGAATACCAACAAACTGAAGATGAAGCTTGCTCTTTAGATATGGCTGTTGAACTTTTGCACGATTATTTAACAATGCGCGATCGCCCAATTCATCTAATAGGCCACAGTACCAGCGGATTAGTTGGTTTAATGTATGCGCGCCGCTATCCTCACAAAGTAAGTTCTTTGGGGCTTTTATCTGTTGGTGTGCCATCTGCTATTAATTGGCAAGCACATTACTATACGCATTTTTCAGCTTTTCCCTGGAGCCGAAAACAAGTTTTGACTCAAATGGTTGGCGATATGCTGGGATTGCCAAATCAAATAATTAATCAAAGATTTATATCATATTTTGAGGATGACTTAGCCTGTTCTCCTTGTCCTCACTCCTTATTTAGGATTAGTAATTCCCGCGAGCAAGGTGTAGAAGTACCTTTGTTGATATGCAGCAGCAAAACAGATTTTGTGGTATCTCCTGTGGTCATGCGCCGCTGGTCGAAATTTCTCAAGAAAGGCGATCGGCTTTGGGAATGTCAAGACGGTAGGCATTTCTTTCACCACTTCTATCCAGAACAAGTCGGCGAAGAAATACTTAATTTTTGGCTATCTCTACACAGCCGCCAAGCAATTCTAAATTTTAAATTTTAGGTCGCATTTGCTATTTTTTGATACCGAAATTGTATGCGGTAAATACTACATTAATTTCGGTAATTCCGGGCAATTTGTTCAGACCTGCTTATACTGTTTTGGCGCAGTTGCCCCAGTCCTTCCCGGCAATTTTAGTTTGTAGGGTTTTGAGCCATGGAGTTTGAGTTATCATCACTATCTTTTTTAGATTTGAGAATAATTGTAAAAATTGTTTAACGTATATTAAGATGTTTGAGTAAATAGTATGCTAATTTTATTGGATTTATTAATGAGTTTTTGTGAAAAAACCGCAGAGGTGCTCTTGACGCAGAGGAAGGTAATAGTAGATTAAACAGAAATTATTGGCAACGATTATAAAATATTTTAACATCAGGTTAAGAAACTCAGGCTTAGGCTGGGCAGAGGGATACTAAGTATCGATCGAGTTTTAAGATATCGCTTGCCCCAACTCCTAAAATAGTGAGCGAGCAAACATATATACTTAAATCTTAGGGTGAGTACAGGGACACTGCCCCTACCGATTAACAATTTATCAAGAATTATGTCAGCAAGTTTTCTCCCAAAATCGATCGCACAGCTAACAGAATCTACATCCATTGCTTTAGCCCAAAGCATTCAACGAGAGGCAATTACAACTCCCCTATCATCTGGGGCAATTGCCACAACTTACGCGCACCAAGGCAGCGGAAACACCCCTATTTTGCTAATTCACGGCTTCGACAGTTCGCTGTTTGAATTTCGCCGCCTGTTGCCGCTGCTGGCTGCCGAAAATGAAACTTGGGCGGTTGATTTGTTGGGTTTTGGCTTTACAGAAAGAGCGGCGGGTTTGGCATTCAGTCAAAAAGCGATCGCCACTCACCTCTACTATTTCTGGAAAACGCTAATTTCGCAGCCTGTAATCTTAGTCGGTGCTTCAATGGGAGGTGCAGCAGCAATTGATTTCACCCTCACCTATCCCGAAGCTGTCAAAAAATTGGTGTTAATAGACAGTGCAGGTTTTGCCGTCACTTCTAATAAGGGAAAATTTCTCATTCCTCCCTTAGGATATTTGGCAACTTCATTTTTGCGAAATCCTAAAATCCGCCAGCGAATTAGCATCAATGCTTATTTCGATAAAAAATTGGCTTCTCTAGACGCTCAAACTTGCGCTGCTTTGCACTTGGAAATGCCCAACTGGAATCAAGCTTTAATTGCGTTTACCAAAAGCGGCGGTTACGGAGGTTTTCGGGATAAACTGTCGCAAATTCAGCAGCAGACGCTGATTTTGTGGGGAAAACAAGACCGCATTTTGGGGACGGCGGATGCGGCAAAGTTTGAAAGTGCGATCGCCAATTCTCAACTAATTTGGATACCCGACTGCGGGCACGTTCCCCACTTAGAAAAGCCAGAGATTACGGCACAGCATATTTTAGAATTCATAAATAAAAGCGGACTCACGCAAAACATTTAAATGTAGGGTGCGCTGCGGCGCACCTTACATATATGTTTTATCTTGCGCATTTGGTATATAGTTTGATGTCAAACAGACAGGTTTCAAACTTTAGGCAAATACTTCTGTACGATCGTCCATCCTGTGATCGACACAGTCACAAATCCCCCAAACAAAGCCAAATTAGTGGTGATGTGGAGGGGACGCGCCCAAGGATGTTTAGGACCAATTTGTAGACCGCTTCCAACAGAAACCAACACCAAAGCAACAACAGCTAATCCCGCCGGTAAATGAGCCGAGTGACCCAAATTGCCGTAGTATCCCAGGGTACCGACTACACCAATTCCCAGCAGTAAAATTACCAAAGTCGCCATCGCCACACCAGTCGCCAAATGAAAGGGACGCAGCCATTTTGGGCGCTGCTGTTTGGTACTGCGGGCGGCAAACATCCAGGTTCCAGTAACGGCCAGCAACAGGTAAGCTAACAGGGAAACACCCATTGACCAAGCTGCTATTTTCCACAACCACAAGAAAGAAGGCAGATTCATGATTTAAATCCCTAATTAGGGATTTGCAACAAAGGTTTCATTCCGATTTTACCTGGACTTGAAAGCAAAAATGAATAATTTTGAGAGAAAGTGCGATCGGACTATCCACAGCTTGCATCCGTCTGAGCTTGAAGTCAAACCTACTTTCTCTCATACTCAGCTTAATTTACGCTAGAGATTTGTCGCTCCCGTTTTTAGGAGCCGCCTTCCCATTCTAGCTTCCTGGTTTTGCTCTCAAGGAAAGGCATTTTATAAAACCCTAATTTTTGTTCTAAGATTAATCGGAAAAAAGGCAGACCTTCTATCAAATATCTTTTCCACAACCTTCTCGGTTCACTTAACAGTCGGTACGCCCATTCTATGCCGACTTCGCTCATCCATTTGGGAGCTCTTGCTTTGCAACCAGCTTCAAAATCAATGGTTGCACCTACTGCTAAGAAAATTTTGACGTGTGTTAATTTGCTCCTGTATTTCACCAGCCACTTCTCTTGCTTGGGGGCTCCGACCCCTATGGCCAGAACTGTAGCTCCTGATTGATTGATCGTGTCAATTATTTTTTCACACTCTTCCTCATTGTTTTCAAAGCCAAAAGAAGGAGAATGTGCTTCAACCACTATTTCTCTACCAATTTTTTGATTAATTTTTTCCTGGGCTTTCTTAGCAATACCTTCAGCAGCTCCTAGCAAAAATATTTTAATGTTCTCGTTATCTTTGTGATACATATAAAATGCAGGGAACAAGTCCGAACCAGAAATCTTTTCTTTGAGAGGAGTTCCCAAAAACTTGGAGGCATACATCAATATTTGACTGTCGCAGACTCTATAGGTAGAGGTATTGTAAGCTTCATAGAAGTCGCGGTCGTACTGCAACTTAATCAAGTGGTCTACATTGGGCGTAAATACGACACCACCTTCGCAGTCGAGTTTTTCAAACAACTCTGTTATTGACAAGTTATCTATCGAGACATTCAATAAATTAACTGTGTTCATTTATTATTCCCTTCCCGCTTTATATTAAGCTACAACTCAAACTATTATAACGCACAATACAGGTTCGTGTTTTCACTACTTGGGCGCTTCAGTGAATAAACTTTCTTAAGTATATGCCCGTACACCCTACCTGTCCAGTCATGGTTTTTAAAGATTGTGTAAAGAATCAGGTCGTTTTAGTAAAAAGTATATTAAGCCCATTTTCTTTACAAATCGCAACATAGTATCAATAAAAAACCCATGCCGTGCTAATAGTTGAAGCATTGCAAATTAAGGTCAAAAAAAATTTTTGCCTTAATTTTAAGCTATTGACAAATATAGCGCAACTTCCGAACTTGATTTAATGCAAAAATAGGAATTTTTTTAGTTGTTGTATTCAGCGAGGGCAAGATATTTTCAAGCTTGAAGTGAAGCCGCGCATCCCTGAAAATCATCCTGATTTTTGGTGAACCAGCGACTGTCTTCTTGGTGGCGAACTGGTTTTTTTGGTCTTAAGGCTTTCGGGAGCTTTTAAGACCAGACCCGATATTCCTCCAGCAATCATCGCAAAAATCGGGTTAACCATAGCGTTCAAAACACAGTCAAACACGTACATAACTAAGGCTACTCCCAGGACGGCAGCGGGCGCTACTTTGGGATTAGACCAGGTTCTGGCGGGATACTTGAACACGCAAAAGACGATAACAGGAAGTAACAATGAAGAAAATAGACTAGCTAAACCGACGGCACCGTTGACGCCAAATGCAATAATCCATAAGCTGTCGGTGACCGAGATATCTTTACCGGACTGGTCGTACACGCGGTTGCCACCAGAATCCCCCCAGCCAAAAAGAAAATTTTGCCGCGCTTTTTCCCCCAATATCTCTTCCATGTCAAATCTAAACTTCAGAGAGGCGGCTCGTTCTTCGCCAAATATTGGAGTGATGAAGTCCATCACGTCTTTGCTCGAAAATTGACCCGATGCAGCTACGTACAGATAAAATACTATATATCCAATTATAAATAGCAGGGGCAAAGAGGTGCGAAACCACTTTGCCGAGAATAATACGAGTAACGCCATTGCAAATAAACTGTAGGCGCCAGTAGAACGGCACAGCAAAAAAGCGATCGTTAATATAATTGCTAAAGTCTTGATGTTGCGGCCCATAAACTTTTTGATCACCCCAGTTTGCCAAAGCCAAACTGCGATTAAGGCGGCTGTCATCATCCACACGCCCACCATCAAACCGTGCTGCATAAATACTACCGGTCTCCACCCCCCCAAACGCCTTGCTTGGCCCCAGTCCTCAAAGGCATTGACGCCGTAAATCATTTGGTGCAGAATTGGGCCCTTAACACCTTCAATTAAAGTAAAAGGAATGTAAGCCAACCCACCTGCAACAATCCCGATCGCCAATTGTCGCAGCCCGTCTAAACTACCCAGATACAAGCGTCCTAAAAAATAAGGCAGACCCCAAGTAACGATTTGGTTGAGAGTCGGAGAAATCGGGCTGCCGCCATTAGTAACTTGTGAAACAATTGGGGACAAACAGCAAATTACCATTGGCACGTCCAGCCAACCGGGCTTAAAAGTGGTGATGCGCGCAGTATCGTAGATAAGAGTCCCCAGCAAAATGCCGTAGCAAGCTGCCGAGATTTTGGTATAGGGCGGCAATAGGGGGATGGGATAAGAAGCTTGCGGCAAAAACAGCCACGCTGCAACAAAACAGATAATTACCGCCCGTTGAGGCGGATACCTCACAAACAGGTAAAAAACGATTGGAATAAAGCCGAACATAGCAAGTGGGATTAATGCAACCATAGTTTTTTTTGCAGTAAAATTTTAGAAAGACAACTTAATTTGCCCAATAAAAATTCTCGCTTAAACGATCGCCCAACCCCAATCTTTTAAATCAACCTCTATTTTACGCCTTCGCCTTGTTCGTTAATTGTGTTTGAGGTTCCACAGCAGCGTACAGTGCCGCCTCGAAGAGATTAGTTGCATCCTCCCAGGTATAATTTATCACTGTCTCCAAAGCAGTCTTGGACATGGCCCGCCATTCGGCATCAGACAACTGACAAATCTGCTCGATCGCTTTTGCCATATCCTCTGGGTCATTTGGCTTGACAAGTATGCCACCCCCGCCAGCAAGTAGTTCCGGAGCCGCACCAGCAGGAGTGCCGATGACTGGAGTGCCGCAAGCCATAGCTTCTAAAATTGGCAAGCCGAAGCCTTCGGAGCTGCTGGAAAAGAGCCAAGCATCGCATTTGCTGTAAAATTCTTTTAGTTGATCCTGAGTAGGTGCCTTATTATACTCCGTGCCATCAGGCAGCAAATTGGGAGGAGGAGTATCGCCCGAACCAAAGGCAACTAAATGAAGGTTGGGAATTTTTTCAGCAGCTATAGAGAAAGCTTTCAGGGCAAGATCGCAGCCTTTCCAAGGAGTTGTAGAATAGTACATCCCAACGGTCGGAACTGACTGCTTGCCTCGCGGCTGCTTGCCTCGCGACTGGGGGTCGTAAAACTGTTTGGTGTCCACGGTGGGAGGGACGAGAGATACAGACAAATCGCCGTATTCATTCCGAGCTATGTCGGCGATCCACTGGGCCACAGCGATTTTGTGCATCGGCAACCGCCAAGTTGCCTCTACTCGACCTTTTGGTATGTAGTCAAAAGCCTCGTAGTGTTGGAGAAAATATACTTTCCTTCCTTTCCTGGGAGAGAGTTTTGCCACCCACTCGGCAGTTTCCCACCAAGTAGCCATGATAATATCGGCATCAGGTACGTCAATGTCGGTAATTGGACGGTAGGTTTCGAGAACTCGGCGTTCGACATCCACCTTGTCAAAGTGAGACTCTTGTTTCTTGGGAGCGGACTGCCAACCCCTACCTCTGAGGAGCGATCGCAATTGTTGGATCAAAGTAGGTTGCCCAGGGGGCGTAGAGACGATAAATATTTTGTGTCCTCGCTTTTGGAGAAGTTCTGTGTAAATAGATAACACCCTCATGCCACCTGTAAGGCTAAGGGTAGGCAGGACAAAAGTAATTTTCATGAATAGATGCTGAAGATTGATACTGGTTAAAACTCCTCCATAACAGCAAGTTCGCACTTACCAGCCTATTTTTGGCTTTTCAGCAGGGTGCGGGTTTCTGCTGGAGGCGATCGTAACTCGATAGTCGAGCCGATCTTACTTTGTCCTCAGGGACTTTTCCCAATTACAAATCGGGAAATGTTTGAGGACTAGACAAGTTTAACCTGTAACGAAGCCAGCTTTAAAAACTCCGTTGCACTCGGGTTCAGATTTTGGCCGATCGCTTTATAACCAGTATTCGCTCGTCAGTGGCGTCAGAATTCGTGTCGAGACTGCTGGGTAGAAAACAGGACACGGGCGATTTTAGTTGTGGCAGAAGCACCCCACCAAACAATATTGAGTTTCTGCTGAGAATCCCGCGCCAGAGCGAGCCGCTAGCGCAGAATTTCAAATGGCTGCAGTTCGCCTCCAACCCCAATTTTTTTGTTGGCCACTGCTGGGACCGCATCGTAGGGAGAAGAGGAAACTATATTAACGTCCCGCTGTTTAGATTTGTCTATAGCAACTTTCAAGCCCGCTTCAAAATGAGCTGTGGCATCATCCCAAGTATAATTGTTCACCTTGGCATAGGCCGCTTCTGACATGGCTTGCCACTTGGAATTTGGCAACTGACAGATATACTCTATGGCTTTGGCCATTTCTTCGGGATCTTCTGGTCTTACAAGTATGCCAGTACCGCCGCTCAAAATTTCAGGAGCAGCACCTGCTGGGGTACTGATGACGGGAGTGCGGCACGCCATCGCTTCGATAATTGGCAAGCCGAAGCCTTCTGAGCGGCTCGCCAGCAGCCAGGCATCGCATTTGCTGTAATAGTCTTTGATTTTGTCTTGGTCGGGTTGAATTACATACTCGGCATTGGCCGGTAGGGGCAATTCCGAGGATGGGGCCTCTGTACCGAAGGCAACCAAACGCAGGTTGGGGATCTTTTCAGCAGCTAAGGCAAAAGCTTTGAGGGCGATGTCGGTTCCTTTCCAGTAGATTGGAGAGTAAAGTATGCCAACTGTAGGAACCGATTGTTTGTTGCGAGGACTGGCGTAAAATTGCTTGGTGTCCACGGTAGGAGGAGCTAAGGAAACTGTGCGATCGCCGTATTTAGTCCGAGCTAGGTCCACTAACCACTTAGAGATCGTAATTTTGTGCATGGGCAGCATCCAGGTTGCTTCTACTCTACCTTGAGGTAGATAATCAAAAACTTCGTGGTGCTGGATAAAATAAGCTTTTGCTCCTTTGCTGGGAGAGAGTTTGGCTACCCACTCGGCGGTTTCCCACCATGTGGCAACTACTACGTCAGCATCAGGTACATCTTTGTCCTCTACCGGCCGGTAGCGATCGGTAATTTTGTGTTCTACACCTAAGTTATCGAAAAATGAGGGTTCGTTTTCAGGTGTGGAAATCCAACCCCGTCCCCGCAGCAGCGACTTGACTTGCTGGCGCATACTCGGTTGGGCGTGGGGTACAGAGATGACGAACACGGAGTGTCCTCGCTTTCTCAAACGTTCTGCGAAAATAGATACTACTCGTATTCCACCAGTCCAAGACAGAGTAGGAAGCACAAAGGTGATTTTCATTTTTAAGTCCCGCTGAAGACTCCGATTCGCTTACGGCGCTGCTACCAGCGCTGATGTTAGAGATCGAAAGGAAAGAGGGGCGGGTGAATATTAATTACCGCTTTCCTGGTGTGTACATAGAATCCAACCTTGCGACTGTTGGCAACACGCCAGTATTGATATGCCACAAGTTCGCTGTCATTGAATGGATAATAACAACTGATGCGCTCGCGAAACAGTCCTCTAGGGATAATGTTTAGGTGGGCAAAAGTTCCTCCTAAAGACTGATTCATCATTATCAAACAGCATCTTTTTTTCGCGACAAACACCAAGCTAAACAACACTTCCTTTTTAACAGAATAGAACTTGCTTATGCTACAGAAAGGGAGGTACGGGAAACCGAAAAGCATCCAACCTTTAATGGGGGACAAAAAGTAGCATTTGTAACAATCTAGAGTAGATGGATGAGCGCCGTTAGCAAAATTTTATACAGCATTAAAGATGAAATTCTTATTTTGAAAATGTTGATTTCCCGATCGCTCCAACAGATCTAAACACCGATCGGCGATTGTGGTTTTTTGGTAACGGTGCTGTCGGTATTGCTGGACACAATATCGTATTCTGTCAGGATTCAGACATAGTGGTTTTCTCAAATACCTGCTGAAGCGCGAGCGAGTAACCGTCCTGGACGGGCGAAGGAGGGAAAAAACCCAATTTTTCAACCGATATCTCTTCCCCTCACCGATCGTATGTTCGTCAAAAAACCCGGTTGATGCGTCCACTGTTTGAAAAAATAGGTTTCCCAATCGTGCTACACAACAAAGAATTTCACCGATATAAATTTAATTAGCTGGCTGAGTTTTAAATTTGTTAATAAAAGGCGATCGCCTAAAAAAGTTCCCAAAAGCGACTGCCACTTCTGGGCGGAGTATATTATGTAGCGTGCCTGCGCAAGCCCTGTCTAAGTAATTACCGTAAAAAAGTTCAGCAAATTATTCAATGACCATGTAAAGATAAAAGGAATGCTCTGGATCGATCGGCCTAGATCGTGCCAACGTTGACTCCTAAACTGCAGCTGCAGCTTCGCGGTATGTATCAAATGACCTCGCTTAAAAAAATTTGATGTTATGAAAAAATCATTATTCCTAAGTTTGCGATTCCGGATGACAATCGGTGTGCTCTTGGGGGTTGTGCCGCCGATGCTTGCAGCAATATGGTTTGCCAGTTTTCACGCAGCTAACATTATTCGATCGCAAGCAAAACAAAACCTCGAATTGAAAGCAGATGTGTTAACGGAAAGCATCTCCCGGTGGGAACAAATGAACGTTCGATTGTTGCGCAGCATCAGTCAAGATCCGAGTACAGTCAGCATGAATGCCAGCAAAATGTTGCCGCTGCTAGTTGGCATCAACCGCAGCTATAGCCACATATACCTTGCCGAAGCTTACAATTTAGAAGGGTACGTTGTTGCCCGCGGCAGTGGCACGCCGCCCGATCGCATCAAACGCAGCGATCGCTATTGGTTTAAAAGTGCAGTTGCTGGGACTGAAATTACTTACGAAGCTTTGATATCTCGCTTAACGGGAAAACCAGCAGTTATTTTCTCAACACCCATTCGGGAATTTGCTAGTTTAAGTTTGGGCGATCGAGGAAATTCAGTCAGCGAATTGCAGCAGCAACTCAAACAACTCGGCTATTACAAAAACGAAATTACGGGAATTTACGGCAACACCACCGCCAAGGCAGTTGCTCAATTTAAAAAAAAATATTCAGGCTTGCCTGCAGGTGGCAGCGTCGATTTTACAACCAAGCAGCTTCTCGAACTAGCAACTAATTTTCAACAAAAGTTTTCTCAAACACACCAATTAAATTCAATAGATAAATCTGCCGACCAACTGGGAAAAATTCAAGGAGTAGCTGTTATAGGTATATTATTAAGCGACATCGCTAGCTCGATCGGAACAGTCCGAATCGGCAAAACAGGCTTCGCTTTTTTGGTAGACAAAAAAGGTCAATTAATCGCTCACCCCGATCCGAACTTACTTGCTCAAAAGCAACTAATAAACCTCAGCAACTATCCGCCAGTCAAAACTCTACTAGCAGGCAAAAGTGGTGCATTTTACTTCGCCGACGATCGGGGAGTGAAATGGCTTTCATGTCTGAACCAATTAGAAAGTGGCTGGGGCGTAATTATCTTGCAGGAAGAAGCCGAGGTTTTAGAAAAAGAACAGTTATTTTGGCAGTTGGCAATTACTATTGCCGCCATTGCAGTCTTGGGAGTTGGCGGTTTGACGTGGATATTAACCAGCCGTTTGGTTCGGCCGATCGGGGACTTGACAGTTGCAGCAGCACAGCTTTCTAGGGGTGACTGGAATCAGAGAGTAAATATCGATCGCCAAGATGAATTGGGAACTTTAGCCAAAGCTTTCAATCGCATGGCTGTGCAGTTGCAAAAGTTATTTGCTAGCTTGGAAACCAAAAATCAGGAAGCAGACAAAGCTCGCACCGAAGCTGAAACAGCTAGCAAGGCAAAAAGCTTATTTATGGCAAATATGAGCCACGAACTCCGCACGCCTCTGAATGCGATTATCGGCTACAGCGAAATGTTACAAGAAGAATCCTTCGACCTCAATTGTGAAGAATTAGTCCCTGATTTGCAAAATATTAATAATGCAAGCAGACATTTACTATCTCTCATTAATGATATTTTGGATATTTCTAAAATTGAAGCGGGTCGCATAGAATTATACTTAGAAACCTGCGAACTTTCGACAATCATTCAGGATGTCGCTACTACTATTAAACCTTTGGCTGACAAAAATCGCAATGCTTTCGTAGTAAAGTGTCCGCCCGATCTCGGCACGGTTTATACTGATGTTACTAAGATTTATCAGTGTTTGTTAAACCTGCTGAGCAATGCCAGCAAATTTACCGAAGCTGGTGAAATTACTTTAGAAGTAAGACGCTTTAGAAGGGAGAGGGAAGAGGAAAGAGGGAAGAAGGAAGAAGCTCAATGGAAGTCGGAAGAAAAATTTATTTGTCTGGGAGAGGAAGAAGTAGAATCGGATGTTTTAGGTTTAGAAGCGAAGCGAAAAGGAGCCAAAAGCGAGAAAGAATCAGAATCGGATATTCGGGCTGGTGAAGAATGGATTAGTTTCAAAGTCAGCGATACTGGAATTGGAATGAACGCAGCTCAAATTGAGAGAGTATTCCAAGCTTTTACGCAAGCGGATGAGTCTACTACTCGCAGGTACGGTGGTACGGGTTTGGGACTGGCAATCGCCAAGAAATTCTGTCAGATGATGGGTGGAGATATTAGTCTGGAGAGTGAGTTGGGAAAAGGGTCAATTTTTACTGTAGAATTACCAGCGATAGTCGCTAAAAAAGCAGCTAGTTAAAGAGTATTTGCCAACCAATCATTGCCAGCGCCAAATCTGCGATCGCGTGGCTGATATAACTAGACCAAAGTGAACGGTAAGTCAGATAAGACTGAGACCAAATTATCCCGGCGGCGAAGACAGCTAAGGAGCCTAAGATCACAGCCTGCCAGTCGCTGTAAGCTGCTATTACAAAAATGTGGTGGAGGGTGAAAAATAGCGAACTCAGAAATATTGCTGTTGTTCCCGGTATGAGAATCTGGCACTTGTTGCAGACAAACCACCGCCAAGTAAATTCTTCAATCAGCGAGTTAACCAGCACAAAATATGCTTCAACAATCAAGTAAATATTAGCGCTGCTAATACCTAATTGGTGCGATTTTTCTTTAGCAATTACAGGATCGATCCAGTGCTGGCCGAAAAGCCGATAGATACCTACAATCATCGCAAACATGAATATTCCCCACATAGATCCAGCCAGCAACTCTTGGGGCTTGGGCAGGAATAAACGCAGTTTTTTGCGCTCGACCAAAACAGACCACGCGATCGGAAAAACCAGCAACCAAACTTGACACAATACTGACAGTGTTTGTCCCCAGCTTCCAGGGGCAATATACAAGCCTGCTATGATACCAATACTAGCAGCAGGGACAAGCAGTGTTAGAGCCAATAGTGCTGTTTTGCGATCGCCCATGTGCAGCATTTTTCACCCTTTATTTGAAAATTGGATTAATATCAAAGGTAAAAGCTTGGCGGCGGCGGACAGATGATACCACTTTCCAAAAACAACGCAACTGTAGGCCCGCGATCCAAACCATTATCCAGTAAGTCATTCCCAAGTCTTTAATCTAAAATCTAAAATGGTATGAGTTTTGTGCCGGTTATAAAAGTGGCGCTTATTTGTTGTTGCAACGAAAAATATCCAGTTGCATAAAATGGAAGACTCCGCTGCTAAAGGAGTTTTGGTTGCAACAAAGTCTTTATTCAAGCACAATTTGATATTATGTTGGTATTTGCGGCTCCAAATACCATAATATAATCTAATCCTTAGTAGCTGTGTATTTTGGCTGAATGACGATCGCAATTGATTTTGGAACTAGCAACACCGTCGTCGCTCGCTGGAATCAAGCCCTCCAGCAGCCCGAAACTTTGAAATTACCGGGATTGTCGGCAATCTCGGCTCAAAACCCCCCCCTAATTCCCAGTTTACTCTACGTTGAGGACGCTGCGGCAAATAAAGTAATACTCGGTCAGCAAGTCCGCGACAGAGGCCTTGATTTGAGTGGAGATTCTCGGTTTTTCCGCAATTTTAAGCGGGGAATTGGCACTTCTGTTCAGGGTTTTGTGCCGGAACTTGACGGGCAACTTATTACTTTTGAACGAGTAGGTGAGTGGTATTTGAGCCAAATTGTGAACTCAATTCGCGAACTGCCCTTGCCCGTAGATTCTTTGATTTTTACTGTGCCAGTAGATAGTTTTGAAGCTTACCGCCATTGGTTGGGCAAAGTGTCTGAATCTCTGCAAGTAGAACAGGTGCGGATATTGGACGAACCTACGGCGGCTGCTTTGGGTTATGGTTTAGCCGATCGCGAAATTCTGTTAGTCATTGATTTCGGCGGCGGAACTCTCGATCTTTCTGTAGTGCGTTTGGACGCTTCCTCCGACAAAAAGCCTCTCGGTTTTATTCTCAAGTGGGGTGAAAAGTTATTAGCTGAATCTTCAGCGCAAAAGGCAAAAGTTGCCCGGGTTTTGGCTAAAGCCGGACAAAATTTAGGCGGTTCTGATATTGATAATTGGTTGGTTGACTATTTTTTCAAAACAAAAGGGCTGGCCAAATCTCCGATAACAACCAGATTAGCAGAACGGTTAAAGATTCAGTTGTCTTTGGTAAATCAGGCAGTTGAGGTTTATTTTGATGACGAAAATTTTGAGAGTTACGAATTAGAATTAGATCGCTCTCGCTTTGAATCTATCCTCGCGGAACATCAGTTTTTTGACAACCTCGACGAGTGCATGAATCAAGTATTGCAGCAAGCGCGGCGCCAAGGCTTAGAAATTGGCGACATCGATGCAGTTTTGCTAGTTGGCGGTACTGTACAAATTCCCGCTGTGCAGCGTTGGGTGCAGCAATATTTCGAGCCTGCAAAAATTCGCTGCGACAAACCCTTTGAGGCGATCGCCCAAGGTGCTCTGCAACTGAGTCAAGGCATAGAAATCAAAGATTTTCTCTATCACAGTTACGGCATTCGCTACTGGAACCGCCGCGAAAATTGCCACAGTTGGCACAGTTTAATTAAATCCGGCCAGTCTTATCCGATGAGCGAACCGGTAGAATTAGTCTTGGGAGCTTCTTTAGAAAATCAACGAAGTATAGAATTAATTGTCGGCGAATTGGGAGCGGAAACTGGTGGCACGGAGATATATTTTGATGGCGACAGGCTAATTACTCGCCAACTCGCGGGTCAAAGATCGGTACAGCCACTAAATGACAAAGACGGAGCACGCAGCATCGCTCAATTGACGCCGCCAGGGTATCCCGGGAGCGATCGCATAAAAGTTTTGTTCCGCGTTGACGAACAGCGCTTTTTGCGCATTAGCGTGGAAGATTTGCTGACAAATGAAACTTTGTTAGAGGATAAACCAGTGGTGCAGCTAAGTTAGGAATAGGCTTTACAGGTAACGTGCGCTTCGGCGCACCCTACTGATTGCATGCAAAACAAATTGATTGTTAAACGTAGATGAACTACAACCTAGAATTTCCACTCTCTCCCGAATTAGAAAAGTATCGCGACCGAATCGAAGCTACGATTAAACCTTACATTGAAATTCAAATCCAGAATAACGATAGGCTTAATTTATGGCAGAGTAAATTTGGGGGATTGCCTTATTTACCTAAAGGCTTTGAGTATCCAAAAACTGCTGACGGTAAATATTTATTCTTGCTAGCACAAATCAACTTTTCTGAAGTACCGCCTTTAGATAGTTTTCCCGATCGAGGAATTTTGCAGTTTTATATTGGAGACGATGACTTATATGGTTTAGATTTGGGCAATAAGGTCGATCTAGATAATCCCACAGTCAAAGACAGATTCAAAATAATCTATTTTCCTCAGCCAGACTTGAACGTTGAAAACATCATTACCAATTATGATTTTTTGCCGGAACCAGAATTTTTTCCTGTTCGTGGCTGTTGCAGCTTGCAATTTACCAAAAAATATGCGCCGATTAGTATCAGTGACTACAGATTTACAGAACTTTTAAGTTCAGAAATTTATGAGTTATTGAACGACTATGAAATTGAAAATGAGTACAGAAAAATATCGCATTCCTTTGGTCATAAAATAGGTGGTTATCCTGATTTTACGCAAAATGATCTAAGAGAATATAGTAGTAAATACGGTCGGGAACACAAGTCAGACATTCTGCTATTCCAAATAGATACAGAGCGAAAGGATACAGTAGATATTATGTGGGGAGATATGGGTATAGGTAACTTTTTTATTGAGGAATCAGCACTCAGACAATTAGATTTTAGTAAGGTTTTATACAATTGGGATTGTTCTTGAAAGCAGCAGTGAAGTAAGCACACCTAAAAAAACGTAATACTCATAGTCCCGACTTCTTTAAAAGAAGTCGGGGCTGTAACAGATTGAATAGTGTTTGACTATGCCCGATGCCCAATTCCCAATTCCCTAAACCTGAGATTTGTGCACCACCACGGGTGTTCCCACCGAGGCCCATTCAAATAGCCATTTAGCATGATTGACAGCTACATTCGTGCAGCCGTGAGTAACGGGATTGCCAAACAAATTGTGCCAGTAAGCGCCGTGAATTGCCATGCCTCCGTCGTAATACATTGTATAGGGAACGTCGGGCACGTCGTAGTCCGGCCCAGTCATCCTAGCAACGCGGTATTTGGTTTCAACCGCAAAGGTTCCCGTGCGGGTAGGAGTCGATGATTTGCCGCTGGAAATAACCACCGCGTAAACTGCTGTATTTCCTTCCCAAGCTATTAGCCTTTGTCTTGACAAATCTATTTCAATCCAGCGTTCGCTGGATTGCTGCAACTGCATAATTTTATTGGCAATTATGTTGTGCTGTTCGCCGGCAATTGCAGGAATTGAACCGCCGCAGAATGCAGCAAGAGTGAGAGCGCAGCCGGCACAGAAAGTTCCAGCGCGGCGGAAGTAAATTGAGTTGATAATGCTGTTCATTCCTCACACCTCGTACTATTTTAGATTTTAGATTTTAGATTTTAGATTGAGTTCTACTATTTTAGATCTTAGATTTTAGATTCGAGATTGGAAAGAGGGCTTAACAAGTTGTTAAATTTTGGGCGAGAGTTCGGGCAATTTGGACGATCGCCCGCCAATCTCCACTTTCCACTAAGTGTTTAGGAAATAAGTCTCCGGCTAAACCAACGGCGATCGCCCCAGCGTCAATAAATACTTTGGCATTTTCCAGCGTCACCCCGCCAGTGGGAATTAAAGGAATGTGTCCCAAGGGGCCTTGCAGGCTTTTCAGGTAGGCGGCGCCTCCCAAAGCCGATATCGGAAACACTTTAACGCAGGTAGCGCCTGCTTGCCACGCGGTCACAATTTCCGTAGGAGAAAAAGCACCGGGGACGATCGGCACTCCGGCGTCAACTGCTGTTTTAATCATAGTTAAATCGGTGTGGGGACTAAACAGAAATTGAGCGCCGCAGTCTATTGCTTGCTGCAACTGTTCTAAGTTTAATAAAGTGCCAGTGCCAATACTAAAAGTAGGAAATTCCGAGCGGAGTTCGGCAATTAATTCAGCGGCTTTGTGGGTGTTCCAAGTAATTTCAATAAACTGGATTCCTCCTGCTGCTACCGCTGATGCCATCTGCCAAGCAAGTTCCTTTTCGGAGGAACGGATAACGGCGATCGCTCGATGTTTTTTTAGCTGTTTCAACCAAGATTGATGATTCATACCATTTGAAATTTTAGATTTGAGATGGGAAGCCAAAATAGGGAACTCGTATTATTCTGATTTACATATAATTTTAGTACAGATTACCAAATCCGCTTTTAGATGGTAGGGTGCGGCTCTTTTGTAGTAGATCCCGCTCTGTTAAATAAACAACTTGCTCCCTGTCAATCGATTTTAGATTTTAGATTTTAGATTATAGATTTTAGAATCGACCCCACGGATGAATCCGGGGGCGAGCACAAGATGATTCGGAGCTTTCTTTCTCCCTCCACGGATGAATCCGGGGGCCCCGAACCTAATTACTCTCGGTCAGCGGAAAATTTCGCAGAGAGCTAGAAATCGAGTTGCAAATATTCCTTTAGCTAGGAGGTACAAAAATCCACCAACCTTAGTGTATCGAGCTTATTGCCGTGACAGTAGCGGCGGTGGTCTTAGCAAGACCGATCGCGCTTAACAGAAAGCCATATCATAACTAACAAGAATTCGAGCAAGTCGCATCCTGCCGTAATCCTCTAGAGATACTATTCGACTGCGATCGCTCTGACTAATTTACCTACCTGGAGGGATGCCACAAATTGCTGAACTTCAGAAATTAATAATAGGAGAACTATTTATACCAACATCCGCCAAAAAAAACCCTATCTTGCTTGTCCTATAACCAAAAATAGGTGAGCGATATGCCTCAGGCACGCTACGCGATCGCAACGGATTTAGTATGATGCACTTACAATACCCAACTCAGTCTAAATTATTGTAGAAAAATATGACCGATCGCAACTCACCAACTGATAACATTAAACAATCAGTCCGACGCGCCACCTCTGACTCTAGGTTCGAGCGACTGGCAAGACTGGGATATGCCGCCAAAGGCTTGGTTTACTTTATTATCGGTTTTCTAGCCGCCCAAGCAGCTTTTGGGGCTGGCGGTAGAACCACAGATAGCAGCGGTGCCTTAAGCACAATTGTCACCCAACCCTTCGGAAAATTCCTGCTGTTTCTTGTGACAATTGGCATTATTGGGTACGTTCTTTTGCAAATTGCTCAAACGATTCTCGACCCGGAACACGCTGGTGAAAAAATGGATGCCAAGCGAATTGCCCAGCGCGTTGGCTATGGTTTTAGTGCGTTAGCTTATTCAGGTTTGGCGCTGACGGCTGTCAAATTAATTATCGGTTCTGGTGGTAACAGCGGCAATGCAACTGAAGATTGGACGGCCCAATTTTTAGCACAACCTTTTGGACGGTGGTTGGTAGGATTGGCAGGAGTAATTGTTATTGGTGTCGGTTTTTATAATCTCTACCAATCTTATAAAGCTAAGTTCCGCCGCCATTTAAAACTCAGTCAAATGAGTCAGGCAGAGCAAACTTGGGCAGTGCGGTTGGGTCGATGTGGTATTGCTGCCCGCAGTATTGTTTTCGTGATTATCGGTATTTTCTTAATTCAAGCTGCCAAACTATCGGATGCCAGTCAAGCTAAAGGATTTGGTGAAGCGCTAGCAATCTTGGCACAACAACCTTTTGGTTCTTGGCTGTTGGGAATTGTCGCTTTAGGTTTGATTGCTTATGGCATATACTCCGCGATCGAAGCTCGTTACCGACAGATTGTGCGTTGAAAAACTGGTGAATTTTCCAGTTAAACTATATTAAATCCCCACTAAGAATGGTTGGTAGTGCGGAGTTTAGTCCGCTCCGACCTGCGGACTAAACTCCGCACTACCAACCGTTTTTTATTATGGTAATCAATCGGACACGATCTGATATGATAAGTAAGTCTACTTAATTAAACGTAACATCCAAATCCCCCAAAAGCTTACTGGATAGGTATTCTTCCTTCTTCCTTCTTCCTTCTTCCTTCTTCCTTTTACTTATCACCAGCCCCCAATCCTAAATAAAAATCGGGGCGATTCCAGACAATCCCAGAATCACCCCAATTACCGATTTTAAACTTTAGATTCAATCCCAAATCCAAAATCCAAAATCCAAAATCAATTAGGCAATAGTTGCCATTTTCACATCGCTATTAGCCAACAAATTTTGCAATTCGTCCGAATCCACAGTTTCCTTTTCAACTAGCATATCTGCCAAAGCATTAAGGACGTGGCGGTTGCCGACGAGTAC
This sequence comes from Microcoleus sp. MOSTC5, assembly GCF_036701825.1. Classification (NCBI taxonomy): domain Bacteria; kingdom Bacillati; phylum Cyanobacteriota; class Cyanophyceae; order Oscillatoriales; family Microcoleaceae; genus Microcoleus; species Microcoleus sp. MOSTC5. Next base: position 82,440 of record NZ_JAUBRK010000024.1, read on the forward strand.
ATCTTTAGCGCGACGGTAAGCTTGCTCTACCAACAAACGCACTTCATCATCGATCGTCGCTGCGGTTTCTTCGGAGAAATCCCGTTCGGCCATGATATCGCGACCCATGAACATATTCCCTTGCTGGCGGCCGAGAGCTACAGGGCCTAGCCGATCGCTCATTCCAAAGCGAGTTACCATTTGCCGCGCTACTCTTGCCACTTGCTGCAAGTCGTTCGAGGCACCGGTTGTCACTTCTTCCTCGCCGAAGACAATCTCTTCAGCAATGCGGCCGCCCAAAGCTACCGCCATTTGATTTTGCAAGTAAGAGCGAGAATACAAGCCAGAATCCATCCGATCTTCGCTCGGTGTGAACCAAGTCAAACCGCCAGCGCGACCGCGGGGGATAATGCTAATTTTCTGCACCGGGTCGTAGTCGGGCATCAAGGCACCGACTAAAGCGTGACCGGCTTCGTGGTAAGCTACCAAGGTTTTGCGCTTTTCGCTCATCACGCGGTCTTTCTTTTCCGGGCCGGCGAGCACGCGGTCGATCGCGTCGTTGACTTCATCCATCGAGACTTCGGTCAAGTTGCGGCGGGCGGCCAAAATTGCTGCTTCGTTCAGCAAGTTCGCCAAATCGGCACCGGTGAAACCGGGAGTGCGGCGGGCGATTTTCTCCAAGTCCACATCTTTCGACAAAGTTTTGCCGCGGGCGTGAACGTTGAGAATTTCTAGGCGGCCTGAGAAGTCGGGGCGATCGACTACAACTTGGCGATCGAAGCGACCCGGACGCAGCAGCGCGGCATCTAGCACGTCGGGGCGGTTTGTGGCAGCAATCAAAATGATGCCAGTATTGCCCTCAAAGCCGTCCATTTCTGTCAGCAACTGGTTCAGGGTTTGTTCCCGTTCGTCGTTACCACCGCCCAAACCAGCTCCCCGCTGGCGGCCTACGGCGTCAATTTCATCGATAAATACGATACAAGGAGCGTTTGTTTTAGCTTGTTCAAACAAGTCGCGGACGCGGGAAGCACCGACACCCACGAACATTTCCACAAATTCTGAACCGGAAATCGAGAAGAAGGGAACGCCAGCTTCTCCAGCAACTGCTTTTGCGAGCAGGGTTTTGCCAGTTCCGGGAGGGCCGACCAGCAGCACGCCTTTGGGGATTTTTGCTCCGACTGCGGTGAAGCGGTCTGCATTTTTCAGGAAGTCCACGACTTCTGCGAGCTCTAGCTTGGCTTGTTCGATGCCGGCTACGTCGCCGAAAGTCACCTGAGTTTGTGGCTCCATTTGGACTCTAGCTTTGGATTTGCCGAAGTTCATGGCTTGGTTGCCGGGCCCGTTTTGGGCGCGCCGCACCAGGAAAAACAGTCCCACCAAAAGCAGGATCGGGAAGAACAGGCTGCTGAGGGCTTTTACCCAAAAGCCTTCGTCGCTTTGGGGCAGAACGGAAATGTCTACGTTGTTTTTGGTCAGGATGTTGATCAGTTCGGGGTCGTTCGGCAGGTTAACGATTACCTTGTTGCCGTCCTGAGCTGTAACCAGAGCTTTGCTGCGGTCAGAACTGATATTTATTTTGTCTACTCTCTTGCCTTCGACTTCCTGAATGAATTGACTGTACTTCCAAACTTCCCTACTTGGGGGCTGTTTGTCAAAAAATGCCGTTGCTAAGGCAATGACTACAATAGCCAGCAGTGCGTACAGGCCAGCGTTTCTCCAGCGTTTATTCACCGAGGTCGATCCTCCTAATTTTTAGTCCCTGCGATTTGGGATTTTTTATTTATGTTCATCAATCTTAACGTAATTGTAACTTGTTTTTGTGTGGTGAGGAATCCCGGCCATGGTGCGGCGGTCTGAGGTGCTGACAACCGAACTTCTCATCGGTCTGTGAATTGGCTGTTATCGTTACAACAATATTAAATAATTTTTGTCAAGAGTTGGCGCCCCCCAGCCCACAAGATTTTCGGCGATCGGCGGGCGATGTTCAGTTAATCTAGTAAAAACCCAGAAGTCAACAGCGATGGGAATTACCTACACTACCTTAAAAATTAGAAATTTTTTGACTGACAGCGAGATAGTGGATCAGGAGGCAAAAGTACATACAGGAGCGACGATGCTAGTTTTGCCAGAATCAACTGCTGCACAACAGTTTAACTTCCCTAAGATGAGGAAGCAGATAGTTAAGTATGCTAACGAAGAGACTGCTGAAAAAGATATTATTGGTGGGGTTGAAGTCGAAGTGTGCGGTAGGAAAGGTTGGTTTGAAGTAATCGTCCCACCTGGGAAAAAGTATGCTTTACTCGATGCTATTGTGATGGAGGCGCTGGATTTGATTGTCGATCCCAGAGGGTTGCAAATATATCCCAATCCTCGCTCTCTTAGTCTACCTATGGCTGAGATCGAGTAGAGCGTTGAATTTGTCTATTGAACGAGAGAGTGTGATGTTAAAGCTGCTTGCGATCGGATGTCTCAATCCTCAGCATTTTCTATGTAAAATAATCCTGTGTGCGTGCAAAAACGTTGTATAAAATAGTATGGACTATTATGGGAACAACCGAAATGGGTTTTCGTCTGTTAGCAAACGATCTATATTAGTAGCTTGGCGGTAACAACTACGATAAAATCTTTAGTGTATGACTGAGCGCTAAGGCAGGAGCGAGGGTTACAGCGTGATGTGCGGAAACTTCCTTTAGAAACAACGAGCTATCGCCAAATATCCTCAGTTAGATTCTTTTCAACCAATCACATTTGACCTATGGCAGAAACACTTGGCTCTCTCTGCGACAAATTGACAATTGTTAAATTGAAACAGTGGCATTGCGAAGACGAAATCAGACTCAAGAGCCTTGCTGTTCAAGAAAAACAGCTTCAGCAGGAAATGAACGAATTTATTAGCGCTGCTATATCAAGTCAAATTCCTATCGATCGCCTGACTTTCGCCTCAAATAAAGTTTATAAAAAAGAAGGCAATTATGTGCCTGATGTCCTTGGAAGCATAGGCGAAATCTTCTCGCAGCTCGCCCACGTTAACTGCAACTTGTGGCACGAACAAGAAAAAGTCTATGAGTTTGAAAAAGTGGCAGGCTCAGAAAAAGATCGAGTTGTCAAACAGCTAGCGATCTTGAACTTAGAACGGAATAAGTGTATAGATGGAATAGATGGAAATTTCAAAGCACTGGTAGAAAAGCTAGGCTCTCAAAAAAACAACTAATTTTAGAGGTAAAACAATGCACTTAGGTCATCGTAAAACTTGTCGGGTATGCGGTTCTTCAGCCCTCACCCCAGTCATTAATTTAGGCGAACAGTATTTGCAAGGTTCCTTTGTCAAACCAGGCAAAGAAGAACCGCCCCTGAGAAAAATTTCCCTTTCTCTAGTGCGTTGCGATCCCACCAAAGATGAGAAAGCCTGCGGTTTATTGCAGATGGAACATACGGTTCCGCCGGAAGTTTTATATTCTGCCTACTGGTATCGTTCCGGCACGAACGCAACCATGCGAAATCACTTGCAGGGAATTACTGAAGAAGCCGCATCCCTAATTGGCAAAAGTAATGCTCGTGTTTTAGATATTGGCTGTAATGACGGCACTTTACTAAAGTGCTATCCGCAAAACTTTATCAAATTTGGTGTCGATCCGTCAGACGTAGCTCAAGAAATAACCGGAGACATTACTGCAATTCAAGACATTTTTCCTTCAGAAGAACTCACCAAGGTTTTACAAGGCGAAAAATTTGACATTATTACGTCAATCGCCATGTTTTATGACCTGGAAGATCCGGTAAGCTTCTGCAAAGAAATCAAAAAAGCGCTTGCTCCTGGTGGTTTGTGGGTCTTTGAGATGTCTTATATGCCATCCATGCTCAAGATGAATTCTTACGACACAATTTGTCACGAGCATTTGGAATATTACAGTTTAGCAGTGCTGGAATATATACTGAAACAAGCTGACTTGAAAATAGTAGATGCCGTACTTAACGACATCAACGGCGGTAGCATTCGCTGTTATGCAACGCATCTTGACAACTTTGCCTTCAAGAAACAAGAAGCTGTGACGCGCATCAAGCTATTACGTCAGGCAGAATTTGACATGGAACTGGATACCGACAAACCCTACAAAAATTTTCAAGACAGGATCAACGTGCATAAAGAGCAGTTAGTTTCGCTGCTAAAAATGTTGAAAAAAGAAGGTAAGAGCATTCACATTTACGGTGCATCGACTAAAGGCAATACAATTTTGCAGTGGTGCGGAATTGACAATCGCATTATAGATGTAGCGGCGGAGAGAAATCCAGATAAATACGGCGCTTATACGCTCGGTACTGACATTCCGATTGTCAGCGAAGCGGATTCAAGGGGAATGAAGCCGGATTATTATTTAGTCTTGCCGTGGCATTTTAAGGAAGAATTTCTCAAGCGCGAGGAAGAAATACTGAATAGGGGTGTTGGTCTAATCTTCCCTTTGCCTAACGTGGAAATTATCAAATACTAAGTCAAGAAACAAGACAGCGCACAACAGGATAAAGCTATGGCACATTTCTTCATTCATAACAGTTTTCACAGCGGCGATGTGATTTTGACAAGAGCCGTAATTCAGGCGGTGAAAATTAATTTTCCTGGGGCGAAAGTTACCCTGGAGTGCGCTGAAGTCTCTACTTATCTTTGGCAGGATTTAGATTTGCCGATCGCGCTGTATCAAGGAAGCGAATACAAAGGCACAGAACGAACACCAAACTGCCCCGATGATGCCATATTTGTCAATATGTGGTTTGGGGTTTTTGATGATATTTTGAAGCTCTACGGTATGACTTACCAAAATAACGTTCATACCTTTAATCGTCAAATGTATCAGCAGCATATAAATCATAAATATCTGCTGCCGATACCGATTCACATCCCCATGATTACCTTCTTTGGGCAGCCCGAGAAGGTAATAAAAGTTAGAAAAAACAGCATTTTGGTAGAAAACGGAGAAGTTTTATCGAATCAAAACTATTTTTATTTAAACGAACATCTGAAGCAAATACTATCAGATTTCCCTCACCTCAATTTTTACTGTTCAGCTTCTCCTAAATTTACCGCTACGAATATAGTTGATTGTAGCGGAATGAACCTTAAAAACTTGTCGCAAGTCGGAGACAAATGTATTGGTTTGTTGATGAAAGGAAGTGCTATAAATGCCGCCTCCCAAACGGAGATTAATCGATATAAACCTCGCTGTATTGTTGGCTGGAATTTACCAGAGAAGCTTTGGGATAACTTGGAAAATCCGGTGGTTTATGCCAAAAATTATGAAGAAGTCAAAAAATGGCTTGGCAAGCTTGCGGAAGATATTAGCTTACCTACAGGCGAAGCCAAGACAGCAAATATTATTTCTGCGAGCGAGTCAAAATTGCACCAATCACTAGCAAGCAAAGACAACGATAACTTGCTAGATAAAATTTTGATTGTCTCCCACAAGGAAAAACAATGCGGCGTGCATGAGTACGGTCTTAATATTGCTGAAGCGCTCAAAAAATCAACTCAATACTCTTTTATATATGCGGAATGTTCAAGTTATGAAGAGTTTTTGGATAATGTCAACAAGGTAAAACCCTCAGCAATTATTTACAACTATTATTCCTCGACATTACCTTGGGTTAATAAGAAAATACTTCAATCCATCAATGTACCACACATTGGCATTATTCACGAAGTTACCCAGCGAGTAGCAGATGCAGCAAATAATACACTTTTTCAGTACCATATAGGGCCAGATCCTACATTGCAACTGAAGAATCCAATTGTTTTTAAAACGGGAAGAATTGTACAGCCCTACACGAATTATTACAGATTACCAGAGATCCCTACTATTGGGAGTTTTGGATTTGGAATGCAAGGTAAAGGATTTGAGAAGGTCATTGCCACTGTACAGCAAGAGTATGACGAGGCACTGATTAGGCTGCATATTCCCTTTGCGACTTTTGGCGATGCTGACGGCAGTCAAGCAATTGCTATAGCAGAACGATGTCAGCAGTCGATCGTTAAGCCCGGTATTAAACTCAGTTTGAGTCACGACTTTCTCAGTCAAGAAAAATTACTTGATTTTCTTGCACAAAATACGGTTAACGCATTTTTCTATGAAAAACATGATAATCGTGGTATATCGAGTACGATCGATCACGCCCTGGCTGTAAAGAGACCTATTGCAATCACAAAAAGCAATATGTTCAGACATATTATTTCGGCAAAGCCTTCAATTTGTATTGAAGATTCAAGTTTGAAACAAATTGTTGATAACGGTATTGCACCGCTTGTGCCGTTTTACAATGAGTGGAGCGAAGCTAGTTTCGTTTTGGATTATGAGCGTATGCTTGCTCAAGTATTAGGGAAGCAACAGAAGTGGCACAGCAACAGGTATTTAGATGTTGGTATTCCAAATGTAAGATCATTGAATCTGATATTGGATGATGCTGCCCGATCGCAGTACCAACCTATTATTAATCAGTTATTTGCGCTGGTTCCTGAGATGATGGCTCGTAAAATACCGGAAGCTAATATTCAGCAAGCTTTTATTGTGGATACTGTGCAAAAAATTGCGTCCAAGTTTGCTGCTCCTAAAATTTTATGTATTGGGAGCTATGAAGATAGTGCTGCTGGTGCATTGAAGAAGCTCGGCTACCCTATGGAAGAAATCGATCCGGCGATCAATTGCGATCTCAACACCTATTTTCAGAAACACTCTACTATCAAGGGCAGTTATGATATTATTTTTTCAACATCTGTGCTTGAGCACGTCCAAAATGATGAACTGTTTATGGTGCAAATCGCTGAACTTCTGGCACCCGGAGGTACTGGAATTTTAACGTGCGATTACAATGACCAGTATAAACCGGGCGATCGCATTCCGGCAGTAGACTTCCGCCTTTACACTCAGAAAGACTTCCGACAACGACTTCTTCCTTTATTGAAAAATTGTGTGTTCCCTGACGTGCCGCAGTGGGATTGTCCGAATCCAGATTTTATCTATGAAGGATGTCGTTATACATTTGCCACCTTTGTTTTTCAGAAAAATAAACTGTGAACGCTCTTATTTTTGGTGCTAACGGACAAGACGGATATTATCTCAGTGAGTTGTGCAAGTCCAAAGGAATCAAACCTACAGGCTTATCGCGATCGGGAGATTGGATTCGTGGCGATGTATCTGACTGCGAGCAGGTTGAGGAGTTCGTAAAAGAATACAAACCAACCTATATATTTCACTTAGCTGCGAAATCAACAACGCGACACGAGGCGCTGTTTGAAAATCATGCAGCAATTTCAACTGGTACACTAAATATTTTAGAGGCTGTGTACAAACACAGCCCTACCTCCAAAGTTTTTATTACAGGTAGTGGTGTTCAATTCTATAATGATGGCAATCCTATTTCTGAGGATACTGCATTTGAAGCAAGCAGTGCTTATGCAGTTGCTCGCATTCAATCAGTTTATGCAGCCAGATTTTACAGAAGTCTCGGTATCAAAGCCTATGTAGGATATTTATTCCATCACGAAAGCCCTCTCAGAAAACCCAATCATGTCAGCCAAAAAATTGTACTCGCCGCTAAGCAGATTCTACGGGGTGCGGATGAAAAACTGCAAATAGGTGATATCTCTGTAGAGAAAGAATGGACATTTGCGGGTGATGTAGCACAGGCTATAATGACATTGATTGAGCAGGATAATATTTTTGAAGCAGCGATCGGTTCCGGCAAAACTCATTCCATAAAAGATTGGATAGAAGTCTGCTTTTCGCACCTCGGTTTGGATTGGACGCGCTATGTAGAGCCGACTGAGAATTTTCAGACTGAATATAAGCGATTAGTATCCAATCCCACGCTAATGTACAGCCTGCACTGGCAACCAAACATAGACCTGCGACAACTCGCAGTTATGATGATCGAGACCAGATAAAATTACGCTCTAACTTTAGGTATTTGAATGATGAAACAATTATCTCAGCCAGCTTCTTACCCCTATACACCTATGCACAAACATTACGGTTTTGCGGTTTTTAAGCCCCAGGAAATATCGCCCTATCTGGAAACAGCCCAAGAGCTAAAAAACAGCGAACCAAACTGCATAATTACATGGTTCACTACTTCTGAAAGTGAGAGGGCGCTGCAAAACAATCCCTACATTGACCAACTTATTGTTCTGGAGGGAAGCGCGAAGTCTTTAGAAACTGAGATACCGCGCTTGCAGTCAGAACGTTCTTGGTCACGATTTTTTACTTCTGAACAGTCTTCTGGCAAACGAATATTGCTAGGACAACTTGGCTTAAATGGTGATTGCCTTCATGCAACCACTTTGGCTCGGCAAATTAAGCATGATTTTCCAAATTGCCATTTAACTTGGGCAATTTCATCTATGTGTCGGAGTGTAATTGAAGAGAATCCATTTGTCGATGAAATTTGGGAATTTTCCGCCAATAATTGGCAGCAAATAGTAGCAGCTTGGTATGAGTTGGAAAAAGAAGTACAGCAGCGTCTTAATCGCGGTGAATTTGATGAAGTATTTTTGACGCAGGTGAGTCCAAATAACTATCAAAATTATGATGGAACTACTAAAGCATCTCTTTTTCGCAGCTATCCAAAACCGATTACTGTTCCCATCCAGAATATTCTGCGCCTGCGAACTGATGAGATTGAAAGAGTCCGCAATTTTGCTGAGCAGCACAACTTGCTGAAACGCAGTCATGTTATTTTATTTGAATGTACGGGCAGTAGCAGTCAATCTTTTGTTAAGCCAGAATATGCTTTGTCTGTTGCTCAATCGCTGCTGTCTCGCTTACCGGATTGCAGCATTATTCTTTCGTCTAACCTGAAAATTCCAGTAGCAGATGCACGAATTATTGATGGTAGCGTGTTGACTCTGCGAGAAAATGCGGAGTTAAGCAAATATTGCAGTCTTTTAATTGGCTGTTCTAGCGGCGTAACGCAGACAGTATTAACAGATTGGGCTAAACCGTTACCGATGATTCAGTTGTTGCTGGCATCTACATCAGTATATGCTTCGATCGCGCACGATCTTGAATATTGGCAACAGTCATCAGAGCAAGTTTTAGAAATGACGGATTGCTCGGTAGAACACGCAGTTGAATGTGCTTATACTGCTCTTGTGCAAGGATTTCCCGAAGCGCGACGCCGATTTCACCAGCAAATTCCCTTAAATTTTAACTTCTATTTTAATCTGGTTCGTCAAGCTCTCCTGCAAAACTGGCAGTATCTTAAAGCGGCGCGAGCGGTTTTGCACACTACGGAGCGATACGGTTGGCATCCACAGCTAAAAACTTTTGTACAAAATGAGTTAATCCCTAAGATAGATGTAAATAGAAGTTTGCAAATTACCCCGGAAAATTATTCTAAGTTTTTGCAAGAGTTTGTTGGGGACTGGGAAGAGGGTAAAAAAGTTACAGTTTCTGCGATCGCTCCTGAATCGGCAAGCACTTACACACCTTTTTGGTCAGTAATAATACCGACTTACAACCCGAAAAATCACTATCTGGAACAAACCCTCAAAAGCGTTCTGGAACAAGCTCCAAACTCCCGCGAAATGCAGATAGAGGTAGTCGATGATTGCTCTGCGAATTCTGATGTAGAGGAAATTGTCAAGAGAGTCGGCAACGGTAGAATTTCTTTCTACAAGCAATCTCACAACCTGGGCCAAGTTGCTAACTGGAATGATTGCATCCAGCGTGCTCGCGGTAATTGGGTTCACATCCTGCATCAAGATGATATTGTCTTGCCAGGATTTTACAAGAGTCTGCAAACAGCATTAGAAAAAGAGCAAAATATAGGAGCTGCTTTCTGCCGCCACTACTATATAGATGAAGGTGGAAATCAGCAATTTTTATCGGAAATTGAACGGGAAACAGCGGGGATTATAGAAAACTTCTTTGAGCGAATTGCAGTCAGGCAAAGGATTCAATTTGCTTCTATTGCTGTCAAGCGCAGCGTTTACCAAACATTGGGTGGGTTTTCGGGGCAAGCTGCTTCTGCTGCTGACTGGGAGATGTGGAAAAGAATTGCATGTCATTGTAAAGTTTGGTACGAACCTCAGATTTTAGCGTGTTTCCGGCTGCACTCAGCCTCAGAAACTTCTCGCTTAATGCAGTCTGGGGGGAACATTGCAGACGCTCACAAGGCTATTAAAATTTCCCAATCTTACCTTCCCACAAATATGGCTGAGCAATTATCTAATCAGGCGAAAGAACACTATGCGATAGAAGCTCTAAAAATGGCGCATTCAATGATTGTTAAAGGGGATGTAAATTCGGCGATCGCACAGATTAGAGAAGGATTGAAATGTAGCACTTCGTCAAAAGTAATTAGTTTGCTGCCCGCTGTTTTCCTCTCAAGCGAATCTGAACAACAGCCAACTTCAGAAACGCAAAAGCAATCGCCCAAAATAATCATAGACGGCGTAATGTTTCAGCTACACAACTCTGGAATTACCCGCGTCTGGCATTCATTAATTACAGAATGGGCCAGTCAGAGTTTCAGCCAGCACATCCTAGTGCTCGATCGCAATGGAACTGCTCCCAAAATTGCCGGGATAAATTATCGGCAAGTCGCAGCTTATGACTATAGTAATACTGAAAGCGATCGCGAAATGTTGCAGCAAATCTGCGATGAAGAACAAGCGGATTTGTTTATTTCTACTTACTACACTACACCGCGCTCGACACCCTCTGTATTCATGGCTTATGACATGATTCCAGAAGTCATGGGAGCGAATCTAGCTAACCCGATGTGGAAAGAGAAACATCAGGGTATCCGCCATGCTTCTGCATACGTTGCAATTTCAGAAAATACAGCCCGCGATTTAGTAAAATACTTTCCAGATATTTCTCAGGCGTCGGTAACAGTTGCTCATTGCGGAATTGATAGGACTTTCTCACCCTCGACCTTGGTAGAAGTTAACCAATTAAAAACGAAATATGGTATTTCAAAGCCTTACTTTCTTTGGGTTGGCGATCGCGTCGGATTTAACGGTTATAAAAATGCCGTTTTCTTCTTCAAAGCCTTCTCTCAATTTAGCAGTAAACATCTATTTGAGATTGTCTGCGTCGGCGGTAACTCGGTATTAGAAAAAGAGTTGCAAGCATACACTTCCGACATCACAGTTCACCTGCTAAAACTGAGCGACGATGAATTGCAAAGCGCTTACTCGGGCGCTTTAGCATTAGTTCAGACCTCAAAATATGAAGGTTTCGGGTTGCCCTTGCTGGAAGCCATAGCCTGCGGGTGCCCAGTAATTACCTCTCCAAATAGCTCCATTCCTGAAGTATTGGGTCAAGCAGCTTTATATGTGAACGGCGAGGATGTTGATGGACTGACAAAGGCATTTATTGAAATTCAAAACTTTGACCGCCGTCAATTATTAATTGCTGCTGGTCTGGAACAAGTTAAAAAGTTCTCTTGGTCTGAAATGGCTACAAAAGTTAGCTCAGCTTTGATAGCAGCTACTCAGCTTTCGGCTAAAAAATCTGTTGCTGCACCCGCGTCTATGACTTCCCTAATCAGCATTGTTGGACAATATCAAAGTAATCAGTCAGACTCATCAGCATTAGCAAATGTGCGCCAAGCGAGAAAACAAATTGCTGACATCTGGCTTAATTTACTAGCAGAGCAACTTGTAAGTGCTTATTCTGGCGAGATAGGAAAAGCGCATCAAGCACTGCTAAACAGCGACATTAGAGATGAAGCGCTAACCGATACAGAAGAGAGTTTTGTCAGCGAATTAGCCGCCAATGTGGCGAAAGGATTTAACGAGCCAAAAGCCATCAATTACCTGCTCGCAGCCATGCTGTACCGTCGGGCCCACCAATTGCCGCTCAAGTACGATCGCGCTACACTGCCTAATTGGTTCGCCAACGAATATCTCAAATTCATGTTTACTTGTCCCAACCTATTCCAAACCCGAGGAGAAGCAGACAGTTACTATCAATTCATCCAAGGCTGGGTGGATTACGTCCACAGCAATATCTTCAAAAATCCCGATTCCCAGCTTTGGCAAAATATAGCTTTATTTTTCTCGCAAGTTGCAAACTTTATCCCGCTGTACTTTACCACGGCAAACCTGCGCGATATTTACACCAAACGGGCGGAAATTATTGAGTTTGCACTCAAAAATCGCGGCTGTTCAATTGATTGTATCTTCCCGGCGCGATCGCCAAATCGGACAAAAATCCGCCTCGGCATCATCAACGACCATTTCGCGCCGCAAACCGAAACCTTCGCTACAATCCCGGTTTTCGAGCATTTAAACCGCGACCAGTTCGAGATTTACCTGTACGCGCTCAACACCAGCGGCCACCAATTAGAACAATACTGTCAAAGTCGGGCCGACAAACTGGTTGCACTCCCCAAAGACTTTGCATCGCAAGTCCAAACAATTCGCGCCGACGACTTAGATATCCTGTTTTTAGGTACGAATTTAACAGCTATTAACAAACCGCTGACTTCACTAGCAATGCACCGTTTAGCGCGGGTACAAACTACCTCTTTCTGTTCCCCGACAACCACCGGAATCCGGCACATGGATTACTACATCGCCGGTCAATTTACCGCACCGGATGCTAGTTATCAAGAACAATATCGCGAACAGTTGGCTGTTCTCGAAGGCAGCGGTTTTTGTTTCAAATACGCAACAGAGTCGGAAGTAGCTACAGTCAAACCTACGCGCCAAAGTCTCGGAATTTCCGACAAAACAACAGTTTTTATCTCCGGCGCGAACTTCTATAAAATTCTGCCTGAATTGAGGGAGAGTTGGGTAAAGATTATAGCTGCTGTACCCGATTCCATATTGATTTTATATCCCTTCGGGCCGGCTTGGACTCGCACTTATCCAGCGACACCTTTTGTTAACAATATGAACGCTGTCTGCGCTAAATACGGCGTGAATAACAACCGCTTGCGGTTCGTAAAACAACTGCCAAGCCGCGCGGATGTCAAAGAATTTTTGCAGCTAGCAGATGTTTATCTCGATTCCTACCCTTACGCTGGGGCAACATCGTTAATTGACCCTTTGCAAGTAGGATTGCCGGCGGTGGTTGTGGAAGGAAATGCTTTGCGGTTCCGCCAAGGTTCGGCGATGCTGCGGGAACTGCAAATGTCTGATTTAATTGCGTATGACGAAGCATCTTACATTCAGCTAGCCGTTACCCTCGGCACTAACCCGCAATTGCGGCAGCAAAAACGGCAGGAAATTCAGCAAAAAATGCAAGGCAATCCGCGCTGTTTTGACAGTGTTGCATACTCTGGGGCGATCGGCAAATTATTCCAAGAACTCTTTGGCAAATGGCAAACCAGCCACCAGGAAGCATCCCGCAGCTTACAGGATAGCATTCCCAAGCAGGCAGATTTGGGCGAGATTCTCTCGAATGCCGTCAAGCTTTACCAAAGAAACTCATCAAACATCTCAGCAATATCCGAACTGCGTCAAATCCGCAAACAAATCGCTGATTTTTGGCTGAACGTTCCCGCCGAAAACCTCGAAACCGCCTACAAAAGCGCTTCAGGTAACAGCTATCAAATCCTGCTCAAGAGTGGCTTCCAACATCAACCGATGATGGAAAGCGAACAAATATTTTTGCAGGAATTAACCCAGATTAGCAAAGGATTAGTGCATCCGAAAGCTATCAATGCTCTACTGGGTGCGATGCTGTATTTCCCACCGGGAACCATGCGAATTCCCGACGCTCGCAACCGTTTGCCGCACTGGTTAATTGCGGATTACGAACAAGTTTTTGAGACGGAAGCTGCCGTCAACTCTGAGTCAACTTCTGATTTGCTAGCTCAATACATTCAATCGCCACAATTTGCGAACCAACTGTTAGGATGCGTCAATCTTTACCGCATAGATTCGTCAGACGAATCGGTAGTTTTGGAACTCCGCCAAATCCGAAAGCAACTGGCTGATTTTTGGCTGACTGTTCCTTCAGAAAAACTTGAAAGTTTTTACCGAGGAGACGTTCGCAAGGGATATCAAGAACTACTTAGCTGCGGCTTGCAAGCAGAATCAATGACTGAAGCCGAACAAAAATTTTTGCAGCAATTGACCGAAACTAGCAAAGGGTTGGTGCAGCCTCAAGCTATCAATGCTCTGCTGGGGGCGATGCTGTATTTTGTTCCGGGAAAAATGCGGGTTCCCGATGCTCGCACCCGCTTGCCGCAGTGGTTGCTTGAAGATTACGAAAAGGTGTTTGAAAGCGCATTTGCGACAATCGAACAAACAGTTGTCAAACAAGATTATCTGCCGCAGTTTCTCAATCAATTAACTGCTGCCGTCAATCTTTATGAAATCGACCCGACGGCTGAATTGGTAATAGCAGATTTGCGGCATATTCGCAAGCAAATTGCCGATTTGTGGCTGAGCGTTTCCGGCGAACAACTGGAACTTTTGTACCGGAGCGATTTTGGCAATGGTTACAAAGCACTGCTGGGCAGCGGGTTTATTAACGAGCCGCTGAATGAGAGCGATCGCGAGTTTTTTAACTCGTTGGTTGCTGAGTTGGGTAAAGGGTTTGGAGCGCCTAAAGCTGTAAATAATTTGTTGGTGGCGATGCTGTATTGTCGCGCTGGACAGTTGCGGCTTCAGGATGCGAATACTTGTTTGCCTCCGTGGTTGTTGGCGGATTACGAGCAGTTGGTTGGGGGTGCGATCGAGCTGGCTGTGAAGTAAACGGATCTCGCGTAGGGCGGGCAGCGGCTCGCCCGACAAGATATCGAAATAGGATTCAAGGGCGATCGAGCTTGCTGTTGCTTGAAAAAGTGCGATCGCGCCGCTGTTTGTCTCGGGTTTACTGGTAAAATATCTCTAATTAATGATTAACGGTGGCAAGGGTGTAGCGAATACAGTGCGAACCAGCACTTACCGATCAAGTAATGATGTCAGTATTTATGGCGATCGCCTGCTCAAGGCAACGCTGGTAATTCTACTCCTCTGGGGTATCGTCAGTGGGCTCCACTGGCCACCCTAAATGCAATAGTTCATGGCGGGATTAACGGCACTCCTCAGCGCTCAAACAGTAAGGATGCTAATCGTAAAACAGACTTTTCCAAGTATTGTATAATTTTTTTAAATAGATAGCTGTTTTTTATACTTGTTATAATAAAATATTTTGTAAATTCACTCGCTAGAATTATGCTGATTACAGAACTAACTAGACGAAATATTATTGAAGCTCTCTTACCAAAGAACATCTATGGTAAGCTTCAACTTTTGGATTTTTTAGAGCGGACTTGGAAATTGTCAGAAATGCCCTCTCGTGATATCTGGCAACACATGGTAAATAACTATGATTGGGATGAAGAGTATTTATTCTTCACGTGTCTTGATATTCTTCAATTACCAGATCAGCGTTTTTTAAAATTTCTAGAGCAGGTAATACACCCTATTGTTCGAGATTCTGAGACTCAAGCGGAGTACGCTGAGCTCATCAATTCATACTTAGTCCATGATGGATATCGACTAAATCCAACAGAGCAGATGTCTGGCTGTCCAGTTTATAAAGCTACTAGGCTACAAGGAGGTGTACCTAGTCGAGTTAAGAATTTGATATTTGCTTCAAAGGGGCCTAAGCCAAAGATTGTATTGCTTGATGCTGTGAATAATGATATTGGGATTACTGGAAATGAAAAAAACCGCTTATTTTATGAAGAATCAGTACCATCATCAGGTTTATCCTGGTCTAATTTAGTCCAATGGTGGGCAGCACGCACTAACACAGATCCTATTAGTAGTGAAACGGATAAAGCTTTACGTGAGCGATTATGTGACTCACTTGAGTCTGAGCCTGAACGTTTATTGTTTAATAGCTATTTTGAAAGAATCCATCCATTGATGCAGGAACCACCAGCTTTAATCCCTCAAATTTATTTGCACTATGACCCCTACACAGTTCGTGAGCGCAATGGGCAGAAAGTGCTACCCCGACAGCGTATGGATTTTCTCTTACTATTACCTAGCTCACAGCGCGTGGTTATTGAAGTTGATGGTAAGCAGCATTATGCAAATAACGACGACACAGCAAGTCCTCGGCTCTATGCTGAGATGGTTGCAGCCGATCGTGAATTAAAGTTGAGCGGATATGAAGTGTATCGTTTTGGTGGTTACGAGCTACAAGGAGATCCCGGAAAGCAACTTGTAGAAGAATTTTTTCGCAAACTTTTTGTGCGACATGGATTACTTTAGGACTTACGCAAGTAACACAATAGAGGTTGAGAGTATCAAATAATAAACGATCGCCCTCCTTATGCGAAACCCCACAAACAGGAAGTATAATACTGTATGGCTGCACTACAACCCTAACCAACCTCGAAGAGATTGGTCAAGTCGCTCAGCATCAGAATCCGCTAATTTGCCAAGCGTCGTTACAACCAAGCTTTCATGCACTGTATACAAACCTCGCTTGACTGCTGTAGCCACATTTAACCCTGCTGTTGACCATTCAGCAACTACGAACTCACCCTCAAGTAAGGATGCAGTTTTGCTTGTCAATGGCACAATCATAATGTCTTGAGATACGTGCGGCGCACTCACAACAATTGCTGGTCTTACCTTAGAACTAGACAAGTCTGAAAAGGGATATCTAACTAAAATTATGTCATTTTTAGAGGAGCTGGGCATACACGTCATCCTCAGTATTGTCCCAAACTCTATCTAATGATGTTTGACTCGCTTGAAGCCAAAACTCAGCTTCTTCATCAGGTAAGAGTGTTACTAATACTTTGGCCCCTTCGGGTAACTCTGATAACTCCAGCAATTCTATTTTCCCTTGTCGAACAGTAGCCCAAAGTGTTTTCAGCATATCCACCTCATAAACTGTGCTTTATGCAATTTGCAGATTTTTGGTACATTGTCGCACTGAGCGACTAATTACAACCTAACACTGTTTTAGCCCGATCGCCTGACGGGGAGTGGCTGGCAATTTTTCGCCCAGAAGATGGACAAGCTGCGACATTACGCGATCGCTGTTTGCACCGCAGCAGTCCTTTATCCGCAGGAAAGGTTTGTAGCGGCGCATTGCAATGCCATTATCACGATTGGAGCTACAATCAAATTTGAAGCCCGATTTGCTATCTACTCACTGCAAATTCTGGCTGTTGAGTCTCAAACAAAGGGCGAGTTACCTGACGCACTAGCACTGTTTCTAAACTGCCTTCTACTACATTTTCTGCTTCTATTTCTAACTCGCCCCACAATAGCCGATCGCCTTCATTTGGCATTTTACCTAAATTGTGGATCACGAATCCGGCGATTGTTTGGTAAGCTTGGTTAGTCGGCAGGTTTAACCCGAGTTTTTCGTTAACTGCCGTCACTTCCCATAGGCCAGAAATTAGTGCTGAATGAGCATCTTTTTGAAGGATAGTTGCCTCCGAAGGTGACACCAGCGGTTGAGACTCTTTACTGGTAATCCAACCGGTCAGCAGCCGCACGGTACCGTTGAGAATTGCTAGCAGCGGCCACAGTAATTTTGAGCAGATTTCGAGGGCCGGCATCAACAGCAAAGCGGTGCGTTCTGGGGCGTGGGTTGCTAATACTTTGGGGATTAGTTCTCCTAAGACTATTTCTACGTAAGTTACAAAGATAAAAGCTGCGGGAACTGCGATCGAATGAGCAGTCAGCACGGCCGACAAATGACCGATCGGCAATTTGTCGATCCACGGTTCGATCCAGTGTACAGTCGCTCCCTCACCTAACCAACCCAACAGCAAACTCCCTGCTGTTGTGCCAGTTTGAGTCACAGACAAATAATGCGGTATGTTGTTCTGAGCTTGGTGGACGAGTTCGGCGGTTTTAGCGGTTCGGCGATCGTCCAACTGGGCAAGTTGGCGGATTTGATGGCGATCGGCTGATACTAATGCTAGTTCTGACGCCACAAAAAACGCGATCGCAAGTGTTAATCCCAGCAACATTGCTAATCTCAGCACTGTTTCGATTACTTCTATTTCTAGCGATGTAATGTTGTTCAAGATAGATATCTAATACGATAGATGTTTTCAGTTAATTATTTAATTTTAGCTGGCGATGGAGATAGATTGAGCGCCAGACATTGCGGATATCCCCACTACCGGTATTCGTAGGTGCGCAATGCGCACCTTACCCGTAGAACTTGTGAACTCTTTCTCTTCTCTTATCCTCCTTCGCGCATGAAAGCGTCTTCGCGGTTCGTTCAAAACCATCCAATTCACAAAGCCGGAACTCATTGCTATATCAACTCTCCCTTACTTCCCGGAGCGAATTAATTTCCGTAAAAGTCTGCACCGGATCGGACTTCAACCCGCCTTGAATGTAATTCAACTTCACTTCTTCTAACAAATCCGACAGCAGCGATTGCAATTCACCGAGAGTTTTTTCATCTTGCAATTCCCGCCGCAAACTTTGATTAAATTCTTGGCTGAAATTATCGAGAATTTTTCGACCTTTATCGTCTTCATAAGTAGTAGATACCACATCCACAGCAGTTTGAGCCAAATAATTCGCTAGCTGTTCCGTCATCTCAGTAGGCAAAATATTAATCGGGGAGAAAGTTTGCAGGATTTGATAGAAATCCGACTGTTTGATTGTTGTTTCCAAATTGTGGTGCAGCAATTCTTCCAAATCCGGTTGCACCTGCGGCAAAACTTTGTAAATTGTCAGATCCAAAATCCGTTTTGTAATTTGTTCGATCGTATTTTCCTGATTGACGTGAAGGTACGGCTGCTGCGCCAGCAACATCTGCGCCGCGTCGCCCTGTTTTATCGAACTTTTAGCTTGATTGATAAACCGCACCATCATGTATTCCGACATCGTATTGGCTAAATAAGCCACCGGTTCGTAGGTAATTTGAGTAACTACGCGATCGAGATTCACCAAACCCGACTTGTGCAGCCGCACCAATACCGGCAGAATCCGCCACCCCTGCCAAATCGGGAGCACCAGAAACACCTCGTACCAGCGCCTCAGCACAAAATCAAACCAAGTTACCCCCGGCTTGCGGCGGGTGTGGAACAGACTTTTAATCAAAAATTCCGCCCCAAAAAAACCGATAAACAACGCATCAATTCGCCAAAACTGGTCAGCGCTTTTCAAATATTCGGGATTTGGCAAACTCGAATCAATGCCTTTAATCGGGTCATAAATTTTAACTAAACCCGGAAAATAGCTCTGATAAACAGGGCGCAACTGCAGGTAACTGAAATGGAAAATTACCAGAAAAAAATTGACCACCGCTACTAATGCGCTCAGTTTTGCCCAAGAAATTGCTTTTTTGGACAACTTTACATCGGTGCTGTTAACAGTTGTGTTGGAATCTGACATAAAAGTAATTTTCCCAGTTTGCTAATCGATAAATCTATCTTGTGGCCGACGCTAAAAAACTCTTAACCTATTATAATCCCTTGGTGGACAACAAGTATAAGGAAACCAAATGCCGTGAACTTAAAAACAGTCATATCGCTGCTCAAACAAACTTTTACTGAATGGCAAGAAGATAAAGCGCCAACCCTAGCCGCGGCCCTAGCCTATTACACAGTCTTCTCCCTCGCCCCGCTGCTAATTATCGTAATTGCGATCGCCGGTTTAGTCTTTGGTGCAGACGCAGCCCAAGGTCAAATCGTCGCCCAACTCCAAAGTTTAATCGGCAAAGAAGGCGCCCAAACCGTCCAAGAACTAATCCTCAAAGCCTCCGAACCAAAGTCGGGAATGATTGCTACTCTAGTCGGCATCGCTACACTTTTGTGGGGTGCTTCCAACGTGTTTACTAATCTTAAAGAAGCCCTCAATACTATTTGGAATGTTTCACCTCCTCCAGGACGCGGAATCTGGGGATTTTTGCAAGACCGCGTATTGTCTTTTGCAATGATTTTAGGTATAGGATTTCTACTGCTAGTCTCTTTAGTAATTAGTGCCATTTTAGCCGCAGTCAGCTATTGGTTGAACGGCTTGCTGCAATTACCAATCAACATTTGGCAGATTGTGGACTTTGCTCTCTCCTTTGGCGTAGTTACCCTGCTTTTTGCCTTAATTTACAAACTTTTGCCCGATGTCAATCTTGCCTGGAATGACGTTTGGATCGGCGCCGCCATCACCTCAGTGCTGTTTACGATCGGCAAATCCATAATTGGAGTTTACCTCGGAGGTAGCGGTATCGCCTCTACCTACGGTGCTGCGGGATCGTTCGTGATTATCCTGCTTTGGATTAATTATTCCGCTCAAATTCTCTTCTTAGGTGCCGAGTTTACCCAAGTTTGGGCTAACCGATACGGCTCTCTAATGCAAAGTTCGCGAAAGAATATC
The DNA here is from genome assembly GCF_036701825.1 of Microcoleus sp. MOSTC5. NCBI lineage: Bacteria > Bacillati > Cyanobacteriota > Cyanophyceae > Oscillatoriales > Microcoleaceae > Microcoleus > Microcoleus sp. MOSTC5. The sequence continues at coordinate 102,718 of NZ_JAUBRK010000024.1, forward strand.
CTAAATAGCGAAAACGGGGAATCAGTAGCGCGCAAACATCGGAAGAACTCTTAACATTAAACAAACGGGAAATTTGAGGTTAAACTCGCACTCCGGGTTTGACAGAAGAAGCAAAAAGGAAGAGGGAAAAAGGCAGAAGGTGCAAGGCGGAAGAAAAGCAAAATTTTGAATGCAATAATTTTGCTTTTCTTTTCGCTTGCCCTCTAACATTCAGTCTTCGGGACGACCGACTTCTGCTTTCTCGAAAGCCCTACTGATTGATTCAGAGGGGTAAAATTCTACCTTTTGCTGACCTCGCATCTCTAGCAGCAAGCTGAAAGCAGGCTCGAGTTAGATATGGCTAGGAGGTGCGAGTTTGACAGCGACCAGAATACAGGAAATTCCCTTCACCCTCGTTTATTTATATTTAAATTATCTAGAGTTTGAGCTGCTGCACGTCTCTGTCAGCAGAAGGAAGTCGTCTGTCAATTTTTCCCTGCAACTTATCCCTGAAGGATGATTTATCGATCCCGCACTTTCACTTTAATACAAATTAGCTAGAAGATTCCAGTGCAGGCGCAGCAGCCAAAATAGCACTTTCAATCTTCTCCTAAAATATTTTAATTTTTGGTAAAAGATCATGATTTCATTAAGTAGAAAACGCATCGCTCTCATCTCAGTACACGGCGATCCCGCTGTGGAAATTGGCAAAGAAGAAGCGGGCGGGCAAAATGTTTACGTGCGTCAAATAGGGGAAGCTTTAGCCAAACAGGGGTGGCAAGTTGATATGTTCACCCGCTCATCCGATCGGCAACAAGCAAGGATTGTACAGCACAGTCCCAATTGCCGGACAATTCGGCTAGTAGCAGGGCCGCAAGAATTTATTCCCCGCGACGAAATTTACGGATATTTGCCAATCTTTGTTCAAGAATTTCAGAAGTTTCAGTTAGAGTCAGGCTTTCAATATTCCTTAGTTCACACGAATTACTGGCTGTCTTCGTGGGTGGGAATGGAGTTGAAAAAAGCGCAACCCCTGGTGCAAGTTCACACTTACCATTCTTTGGCAGCAGTTAAATACAAGTCGGTTTCGACAATTCCCATGATTGCCAAAACCAGGCTGCAAGTAGAAAAAACACTTCTGGAAACAGCCGATCGCGTGGTGGCTACCAATCCCCAAGAAAAAGAACACATGAGGTCTCTGGTTTCCTCAAAAGGCAATATTGACATCATTTCCTGCGGTACCGACATTGAAAGGTTCGGCTCGATCGCCCGATCGACCGCCCGCCGCGAGTTGGGAATAGCCCCCGAAACCAAAGTCGTGTTGTACGCCGGCAGTTTCGACCCCCGATCGGGCATCGAAACCTTAGTCCGCGCCGTCAGTCTGTCGGCCGTGCCCAAAGCCGATTTAAAACTCATAATTGGCGGCCGGTGGCGTGCGGGGGAAAGCGACGGCAAAGAGCGCGATCGTATCGGCAGCATCGTTGAAGAACTCGGTATTAGCGACATTACCATTTTTGCCGGTGGCTTGAGCCGAGAACTTCTCCCCGCCTACTACGCCGCCGCCGATGTGTGCGTCGTTCCCAGCCACTACGAACCCTTCGGTTTAGTCGCCCTGGAAGCGATGGCCTGCGGCACGCCCGTAATCGCCTCCGACGTGGGAGGGCTGAAATATACTGTAGTGCCGCAAGAAACAGGTTTGCTTGCGCCGCCGAAAAATGAAGCAGCCTTTGCCGATGCGATCGATCGCTTGTTAGTTGACTCAGTATGGCGCCAGCAACTCGGACACAGAGGCCGCCAGCGCGTCGAAACCTATTTCAGTTGGGACGGTATCGCCTCCCAACTCAGTCAACTTTACACTCAACTGCTCGAACAATCGGCCTTTGAGCTTGACCCCGTGAGCGCTTAGTAGTATCACTTAGTATAGTTGAAGCCAGTTTCCCTCGATCCCTGTTGCACTCATCCGTTCTAACTGGGAACCTTCAACTATAAGTGATATCAGGAGGTACTATTGTACGCGCCAGAACATCTGGGAAGCCATCTGCAACCCATTTCAGACATCGAGCTAATTCGCCTGTGGGTGGAGCGCAAATCCCCCCGCAGCAAGCGCTTTAGCTCGCAGGCGGCCAACCGTTTTCGGTTGTTTGTAGCAAAACCGCTGGCAGAAGTGACTCTGACTGATGTCGAGACTTTCGCTGCAGCAATGAGATCTCGAAAACTTCCACCCGGTTTCTACAAGCAAACTTTGCTAGCGCTGAAATCGCTGTTCGCCTTCGGCCAGCAAACGGGAATCTTGCCCGCAGCCATCCCCCTGCACGGGTGGCCGATGCGGCAGCGCAGGCAACTGTCCAAACGCCTCCGTTTTAGAATTTCTTGGACTTTGTTAATCTGTTTGTGCTTTTTCTTAGGTCGAATGACGCCGAGGCTGCTGTGGGCACAATCGGTCTCGCCAGAAAGCTCGCCCGCCCCGAAACGCCTGCCGGAAGTTGCGGCGATCGATTCACCAGACAAAGGAGAGGATAACATCAAGCGCGATCGATCGCCCGAAACTACAACTCTGAATTCACCAGAGCCCATACAAGATAAAAGACTCGATAGCATCGGTCCCGAACGTCGAGTCAAAGCCTTTCTCGACACGATTGCCACCGCCGAAGGAACCGCTAGCCCCGACGGCTACCGCACCCAGTACACCGGCACGAAATTTGTCAGCTTTCAAGATCATCCCAGGGAAATGAGGTGCGGCCGCCGCTACGGCAAAAAACTCTGTTCCGACGCAGCGGGGCGGTATCAGTTTCTCAGCACAACTTGGGACAGATTTGCCAAAAAATTTGGCGTCCGCGATTTCAGCCCAGAAAATCAAGATTTGATGGCTATAGAGTTAATCCGAGAAAAAGGTGCATTAGAAGATATAGAAGCGGGTCGATTGGAGTCAGCAGTGAGAAAACTCGCTTACATCTGGCCTTCTTTTCGCCGTTATGGCGGTTCTGTAGAATCATCTATGCCCACACTCGAAGCAATGTACCTGCAAAATTTGGGGATTTACCGGCAAGGATTGGTTGTTAGCAATTAGTCAACTGTTCAAGGACGAGTGGAGATTCGAGTTTGGGAATTTTGGATGAAATTTTGACATCCAAAATTGAAAATAGGGCCGTTATGGGTGATGTCTATTCTTCAGAAATTTAAAAATTAAGCTAATTTTCCATCTTCCATGTGAACGATGCGATCGGCAATATCCAAAATTCGGTTATCGTGGGTTACTAACAAAATAGTACAACCCTGTTCTTTGGCTAGTTGCTGCATCAAATTCACCACTTCGCGACCGGATTTGCTGTCCAGCGCGGCTGTTGGTTCGTCAGCTAAAACAATTTGCGGTTGACTGACCAAAGCGCGGGCGATCGCAACTCTTTGTTTCTGTCCTCCCGACAAGTCATCTGGATAATAGTTAATCCGCTGTTCCAGTCCTACTAACTCTAGCATTTTTGCAGAGCGATCGCGCATTTGGGAACGCGACAAATTCCCGTGAACTTCCAAACCCATCTGCACGTTTTGCAGCGCCGTCAAACTGCGGTGCAAGTTGTGCGCCTGAAAAATATAGCCTATTTTGCGCCGCGCCTTTACCAATTGGTCTGCACTCGCTTTGCACATTTCTTGACCGATAATTTTGAGACTTCCCGATTGACCGGATCTCAGCCCGCCAATCAAAGTCAAAAGCGTAGTTTTTCCAGAACCGGAAGGCCCCGTCATCAGCACGATTTCACCTGCATTAATTTCTAGGTTGATGTCAAAAAGTACCTGTTTTCGCAGTTGACCTTGACCGAAGTAGTGGTCTAGTTGGTGCGCGGAAATTATAGGTGCAGAAATCTGTAATGCGTTGGTTGTTGGGTGGAAAGTAGTAGAATTCATAACTTATTGGTTTGAGGTTTTAGATTTAATGATCGATCGCTTTTGTCGCCAAAAACCTAGAAAAAAAAGAGAATAATTTGCAAAAAAATCTGTTTTCTTCTAGTCAAAAATTATACAAATTAAGCTTTAATTTCCCTTTTTTCTTTAGTTTCTATATGCTCGAATTTCGTTTTTTTAGACTGGTTTTAATCAGTCTTATAAAGGGGTTGTCACCCATATTTAGTGTACTTCCGACTCAATGCTTAATTTCCCCTTAAAACATATCTGCCGGGTCGGCTGCTTGCAGCTTGCGAGTGGCAATTGCTCCTGAAATAGTGCACATAATTACGTTCAAAACTAATACTATAAATGCTCTAAGCAGCGTCATATAAAGGGGTAAATTTGTGGCTTGGCGAGTTAAAGAGTAAAGCCCGAAAGAGACTCCTACTCCCGGCAAAAAACCTAGGACGGAAAGAATTAGAGCTTCTTCAAAAACGATGCCGAGTAAATAAACATTGCGGTAGCCCATCGCTTTGAAAGTAGCGTATTCCCCCATGTGGTCGCTGACATCGGTTGAGAGAACTTGATAAACAATAATCACACCCACTACAAAACCCATCGCGACGCCTAAATTAAACACAAAGCCGATCGCAGTATTCTTAGCCCAATAGTTTTTCTCAAAATCGATAAATTCTTGTTTGGTTAGTACCTTGACATCCGGCGGTAAGTATGCTTTTAAAACTTGTTGAACTTCCACGGGGTCAGCACCCGGTTGCAGTTGAATTAATCCGGCATTAACACTCGCGGCGTTTTGTCTGGGAAACAGGCGCAGGTAATTTTGATCGCTAGTCATCAAAATACCGTCGGCGGCAAAAGATGCTCCAACAGTGAATAAACCGCTGACGTTAATCGTGCGCCGCTCTACCTCAGCTTTAACGGCTTTTCCTCCAGCGATTTGTGCGATCGTCCCTTGGTACTCTCCCCTAGAAGCTCGATCGAACAACACAGTATCCGGCAATTTAATCGCGCTCAAATTTTGGTTAACTTCTGGAAGCGCAAACGCAGGGCGATCGGGATTGAAACCCACAACCATGAGCGACGTTTCGCGCCGAGTTTCGGGATTTTTCCAGTTAGCAATTTTCACGTAAAGCGGCTCGGCTGATTTCACGCCCGGTACGTTCATTGCTTGATACAATCTGCGCCTGGGGAAGGAAGACAAATTAATCAAATTGCGCGCTTGAGGGTGAATCAAAACTAAGTCTGTTTGCAAGGTTTGATGCAGCCGCGTATTGCTGGTGTAAAGGGCATTTTGAAAGCCTAGCTGCATGAACATCAAAACGTCAGCAAAGGCAATTCCTGCTACTGCAACCAGCATTCGTCCTTTGTCGTGACTCAGTTGCAGCCATCCAAGGGGAGTTCTGCGTCTTAACTGTTCTAAGGGTTTTATTAGTCCAATCATAGAATTTTAGATTTTAGATTTTAGATTTTGGATTTTGGATTTTGGATTTTGGATTGAAGAAAGCGACTCTGCGGTTTAAGACTTCTTAATCTTTAATTTCTCCGATCGATTTTAGATTTTAGATTTTGGATTTTGGATTGACGAAAGCGACCCTGCGGTTTAAGACTTCTTACTCTTTAATTTCTCCGATCGCCACTTTGACTTGCAAATTGGTTAATCCCGCTACTTTCTGGCTGGAAGTTTCATCTAAGCGCACTTTTACTTCCACAATTCGACCATCAATATTCGCAGAAGGATCGGTGTTAACAATGTTTTGCCGCTGCACTTGCAAACCAATATGTTCGACAGTTCCCCGCAATTCGCCTGTCAAAGCATCGCTAGTAATTTTGGCGGTTTGTCCGAGGCGTACTTTGTCCACATCGCTTTCGTAGATTTCCGCAACAGCCAGCATCTCGCGAGTTTGTCCGAGTTCGACAATGCCGTCGTTTCCCACCCTTTCCCCCGGATGCGTGTGAATTTTCAGGACTTGGGCGTCTCTGGGAGCACGGATGTAAGCTAGATCCAGATTGGCTTTGGCTTGTTTGGCTGCTGAAGCGGCGGAACTGACTTCGGCGGCGGCTGCTGCTATGTCAACGGGACGCACTTCGGCGATGCGATCGAGATTTGCCACGGCTTCATTAATCTGCTGTTGTCGAGATTCCTGAATTTGGCTGAGTTTGGCTTGGGCTTCGTTAATTTGTTGTTGGCGAGATTGCTGAATTTGATTCAATTTGGCTTGGGCTTCGTTAATCTGCTGTTGGCGGGATTCCTGAATTTGATTGAGTTTTGCCTTTCCTTCGTTGAGTTGCTGTTGAGTTGTTTCGGCGGCGAGGCTTTTGCTGTCGCTAGTTGAGGCGGAAATTGCTCCCTGTTCATAGAGTTGGGAGTAGCGCCGATCCTCGCTTTGGGCGTTGCGGAGTTCGGCTTGTAGGCGGGCAATTGCGGCTTTTTGAGTTTGAATTTCCCCTTGCTGTTCGGCCCTCAAGCGAGCAATTGTGGCTTGTTGCGCTGCGATTTCGGTGCTGCGATCGACTTCTAGCCGGCTGACGATCGCCTGTTGCGCTGCGATCTCGTTGCTGCGATCGGCTGATAAACGGCTAATAGTCGCTTTTTGGGCTTGAATTTCGCCGTTTTTAGCTCCTGCTTTCACTTTTGCTAGATTTGCCTCGGCGACGCGCACTTGTTCTTGAGCTTGGTCGAGGGCGGCTTGCAGGCGATCGCGGCTGTCCAAAATTGCGATCGCCTGACCTGTTTTCACCCTGTCTCCCTCTTTCACCAAAAGTCGATCGATCCGGTTTCCTTCCGCCGTACCGGAAGCGGAGACTTTAATTACTTCTCCTCTGGGTTCCAGTCGCCCCAAGGCTGTAACTGTGGTTAATTGGGATGCTGCGACGGCTGCTGCTGCGGCTACTGCGTTGGGATCGGGTATGCGCGATCGCCAGATCGTGTAGCCTGTTGTTCCCCCTGCCGCCAGGGTTGCTACTGCTGCCACAACTAGGAGTTGTTTAACTAGGGATGGAGTTGAGGATAAGCCGTCGGCTGTTGGTTGGTGTACCATGACACACCTCATCATTTAGGTTAATAAAACTAAACCGTTTAGTTCTTATATAAGACTAAACCGTTCAGTATAATGATGTCAACACCCCAAGCAAAAATTACAAAAACAAGCGATGGCCAGGACAAAACCCAGCGAACCAGACAGCCCCACAGCAAGTGACAAAACCGAGCAAATCCTGCAAGGTGCGATGCAAGAATTTTTAACTCACGGCTACGCGGGGACGAGTATGGACAAGGTAGCGAAGACGGGGGGAGTTTCCAAAGCCACGGTTTACAGCTATTTTGCAGATAAAGAAGGATTATTCGCCGCCTTGGTACAGTGGCTGGCGCAAAAAAAAGTCCATTTTACAGTTCTGGATGAAGAACCGGCCGTAGCGCTGCGATTCGTTGCCACAACTATATTAGAGCAGGTGACGCAGGAACCTGAATTCCTCAATTTTGTGAGGTTAGTGATTGCGGAGTCAGGGCGTTTTCCCCAGTTAGCGCAGACTTTTGTGAAAAACTTAGCTAAACCGGGTATCGAGCGGCTTACTCAATATTTGGCATCGCATCCAGAGTTAAAATTGCCCGATCCGGAGGCAACGGCGCGGATTTTTATTGGATCGCTGGTATATTTCCAGTTAACGCAGCATATGATGCACGGCAAAGATATTATCCCAATGGAGTGCGATCGACTGATCGACGGTCTGCTGCACTTGATTTTAGGCCCGCAGTCCAATTCCTAAGTGCGATCGACAGAATCTAGGAATTTTATCTGAAAATTATTTAAATGCCATAAAGAGCGAGATCCCTTTATGGCTGCGATCGCAGGTTTTAGTCAGGTGTTTTTGGGTCTTCTGGGTTTGAGGTGATAATAAAAACTAATTAGAAAAGCCAGCTAATAGTCGAGCTCGAAAATTGTCGAAA
>NZ_JAUBRK010000129.1:0-5988 GCF_036701825.1 Microcoleus sp. MOSTC5
AGACTCGAACTCATGCACTGGCTAATTTCATAAATTCCTTTTTTTGTCAACTCCTAATACTGAACCGACGCCCTAGATGGTAATGCCTGTTAAATGCACCTGGTTGCTATGTAGAAAACAGGACTTACGTGAAAAAATCTGGTTTTTACGTAAGTCCTGTTTATGCAAAACTTCTGCATAATTTATAAAAATTTACATAAATCGCGAATTTCTTGGCGCGGGGACTCTGTTGGTGCTGGTGTGCACGCCCTACGGCAGAGATTTGCGGTTTGTCTTGAATGCTATAATCGTGGCGCGATCGCCAGCACAGTCAAATATTCCCAGCCACATCCCAACTTTTGCCAACTGCTGCCGCCAACTGCGCCCTCAACCGCCCCAAAACCATGCACGACAAATCCCCGCAGCAACGCCAAAAACACACGACTCATAAAAAAATTAAAAAAGCTATTTTTTACTGTTTGACAGCAATATTTTTCTGCTGTAGTACAGCGAACCTCGCTACAATTGCCCAAAACACAGGCCAGGGCGGGCTTAACGGGCAAGAAATGAGAAATTTGCTCGATCGGGGAAACCTCACCGAAGCCGTAACCAGAATCGAACAAAACTGGGAAGAAGACTATCAAAAATACTTTGAACAAGACTTTGCCGCCCGTGCAAAAACCGCCGAAGCAATATCAAAAACTCTATCCCGCCTAGCAGTTCAAACAAAGAAAAAACCAGCTTTAATTTACGCCATCCCGCGCACCGATCAACTAGAATTAATCTTAATATTGCCCGATCGCCCGCCCATTCTCCGCAGCGTCCCGGAAGCCAAACAAGAGACGCTGCTCTCAGTAGTCAAAGAATTCAGCAGCGAAATCACCAACCCCGTAAAAATCAACATCACCACCTATCTAGAACCAGCCCAACAACTCTACAAATGGATAATTGCACCCCTAGAAACTGATTTGCAAACAGCAAGAATTGAAACCTTGCTGTTCTGCGTCGGCGAAGGTTTGCGAACCGTACCCCTAGCAGCAATGCACGACGGACAGCAATTTCTGATCCAAAAATATAGCCTCGCCCGCATCCCCGCCTTCAAATTCACAGACAGCAATTATACCGACCTCAGAAACACCCAAGTCCTAGCAATGGGAGCATCAAATTTTTCAGAAACGGCAAACAAAGAACCGCTGCCGGCAGTGCCGTTAGAATTGGGCGCGATCGCCCGACAGTGGCCCGGTCAATCCTTTCTCAACGAAGATTTCACCATAGTAAACTTGCAATCCCAGCGGCTGCAACAAAAATACGGAATCATCCACCTCGCCACCCACGCCGAATTCCGCCCTGGAACCCCAAATAACTCCTACATTCAATTTTGGGACACGCAACTTAGACTAGATCAAATGAGAGATTTAAAATGGAACAATCCGCCCCTTGAACTATTAGTATTAAGCGCCTGTAGAACCGCCTTGGGAGACAAAGAAGCAGAACTCGGATTTGCAGGTTTAGCGCTGCAATCGGGAGCAAAATCAGCCCTCGCCAGCCTGTGGTACGTCAGCGATGCGGGGACTCTCGCCATGATGACAGAGTTTTACCAGCAGTTAAAAATCAGCAGGTCAAAAGACCTTCCAATCATTAAAGCTGAAGCTCTCAGGCAAGCACAAATTGGTGCGATTGAAGGCAAAGTGACGATCGAACGCGGTCAACTGCGAAGTTCCCGAGGCGAAACTCCCTTGCCCCCGTCCATCCCCAAACTCGACAGCAAAGATTTGTCCCATCCGTATTATTGGGCAGCTTTCAGCATTATCGGCAGTCCTTGGTAAGTCGGTCTCTTGACCGACACAGGTGATAGGCTATAAAAAATAAAGTAATTCAATGCCTGTCGCTGTCGCTCAACAAACCACCACCAACCTGTGACGAATCAAGCGGGAGCCTTCAAGGGGAAAGAAAGATGAAAAAATTAGAATTTTTGCTACAGAAAGAAGGCGATCGCGCCTGGTTGCCCCTAGAAACCTCCGACGTGGAAATTCTAGAAGGCAAATACCGCGTCGTTGCTCGCATTCAGCACCCCAACACCGACATCGAAATTCGCGTTACCCATACTTCCTTCGACGAAGGGGCGCAGCGGAAAGTCCAAAGCCGATCGGCCCGCACCAACCCCGAGGGATTAGTCGTGATCATTCCTTACACCAGGCTCAAGCCCGGACTGTGGGAACTCTCGTGCTTGCCAGATCCCAAATCAACACCAGCAAAACCTTGGCAGTACGGCGTTCAGTTGGAAGTATTGCCCGCAGAATCGGAAACCTCCGAACCCCTACCGCCGATCGACCAAACCGAACCTGCAACTTCCGCAGCAGCACCAAAAATCGCAGCACCAGCCCCACAAATCGCCGCACCGGTCGATCGCCCCGCACCAACCCAAATCCCAGCAGCCTTAACAGCACCGCAGCAGGCCAAAATCTACCAATTCCCCACTCCCCCAACCGCCCAACCCAAACCGGGCGTCAAACTCGAACTCGTCCTCGATCGAGAAACCTTCGTCACCCAACTCGGTCGCCCCTTAATCATTTCCGGGAAAATCGACATTCCCCAACCCCCCCAAACAACCAGAAAAACAGCAACTCTCATCCCCGAATCCGAAGCGCTAGAACTCAAACAACTCATCGGTTCAGCACAACTGCAAATTTACCTGCGCGACCCCCAAACCTCACAAATTCTCGCAGAAATCCAGCAGGCGATGCCAGAACAAGTTCCCCCCTGCATCTTTGCCTGCGTCACCTACATTCCAGCCGAATGCAAAAGCCGCCTAATATTAGGAGAAGCTATTCTCAGCAGCGGCAGCGTTACCCTAGCCACCAAAGCATTCACAATTACAGCCCGTTTAGAGCATCTTCTAGAAGCAATTGAAGACAATTTCATCGAAGAAAAGCATCAAGCCGAACCCTCCCTAACAGCCTCAAAACAGCCTCGGAGCGCCACAAATCTATCTTTTCTCAAGCTAGTAGAAAAATCCTTAGACCCTCCTTCCCCCGCCGAATCTCCAACAAACGAGCCCTTACCCCCTCAACTGAGTTCCCGTCAGACCCCAAGTGCAGGCGGCCTAGAATTGCCAGCATTCGGTAACAAACTGCCCGACAGCAGCCGATCGCAATTGCTTTCGGAAATCTCCAATTCGCCTCGAACTGTCGCAGAGTCGATCGACCCACAAACCAAACCCTCAGACATCCCAACTTCCCCTAAAACAGCGGAAATCGAAGCGAGCGACCAAAAACAAGAAAACAGCCCAGAATTAGCAACAACAGCCCCAGAAACTCCGCCAGGACCCACAAAACAGGCATTTCAAACCTTAAACGTCCAAAATAGATTTTGGTCGCGACTGAGTTCCTTAGCCAGCAACGGCGAATCCCCCGAATGGCTGAAAGCAACCGCCCTGTCGCCAACTCCAAAAGCCACCGCCAATAGCAGCGACGAAATTGCCGTTGTGCAAGAAACTAGCCCAACCCAGCAGCAACCCGAAACCAGCGAAACAATTTCCGACCCCAAATCCACTAGCCCGGAAGCCAGAGAATTTGTCGTTTTTGACGAGCCCCCGCAGCCGAAACAAGTTGCTCAAAAAACCGCAACTGTCGCAGCAGAAGTAACTCCGCCAACTCCCTACGTTTTGCCAGAAGACGAGTTAGTACCGATGCCAATTTTGGAATTGCCGCGGGCAGAAATTCTAGCCGGCGGGCCGGTAAAAGTGCAAGTGCAACTGCCGGAATTAATGCCCCGGATTTATGTGAAAGTTTGGGTGTACGATCGGCAAACCTACCTGATTCTCGACGGCCCGCGCTGGATTACCGAATTTAAACCTAACGGGTTGGGAAATGTTCGAGCAAGTGTCGAGTTAGAGATTCCCTACGGCTGCATGGAAGTAGAATTTGAGGCGATCGCCGTCGAAATGCAAACTCAGCGGGAAAGTCATAAAGTAAGTGTTCACCGCCAAGTTTTACCCCCAGCCGGGCCAACTTTGCCCCTCGAAGGTTAACCGCAATTAACATCTCGATTCATCGGCGATCGTCTGTGGTTTTAAAAAGCCTCTTGATCGAACACTATTAGAAAAAGCTGGATTTGGCCGCGAGAAATCTAGGGATATTCCCGGTTTCTCGCCGCGCGCCCGCAAGTCCTAGTCTACTTACCAGTCAACTGCCGAAACTTCTTCTTAAACTTATTCTTATACACGTAGATCGATCGCTGTAAATCTTCAACTTGCAACGACATCTCCGCCTCCAAACCCGTGCGGTTCCAAACATCCTCCTGACACTTGCGACGGCAAAAATTCATCGGTTCCGAGTAAACTTTCCCATTAGATAAACTTGGCTTCGGCCCGCACCAGTGAATCACAGTCGCCTGAGTGCGATCGCCCCCAGGCCCGCTTGACTCAACCGGAAACTGCTTTCTCAACAAATCCTGGTCAAAATCCGGCACCAACAACTGCATATCCACATTCTGCACCCGCAGTTTGCCCTCTTGAACGGCGCGGAAGACCATCAGGTTAAAAAAGCCCATGTCTCCATACTTAAATATCTCTGGATGTTCATCATTAAAATCCAGAATCTTTCTATACTCCTCTAAGCTGAAAACACCTCGCTTCCCAAAGAATGTGCCTGGACAGACAAAGCGAGATCGATAGTCTTGCCAACGAAAATCTGGAAAATACTTTTCGACTCCCGGAATGTCAAAGAAATATTCCGTGATATCCGCATCCAAGTAATCCTGACAAGGCTGGTCAATAATAAAGTCGAAGTCTTGAAAATTAGCGAATTTGAGGACATCTCCCCAAATAATTGTATCTGCATCCATCACGAGAAAATTTTGCCACGGACTTTCCCAAAAGGGAATCATATGACTTTTTCCCCAACCAAAGCTTCTTTTTCTCAGAAGTGGCTCAGAGACGCTATCGTGATTAATGACGCGCACTCCGTAAACTTTTTCTAGGGGACTCACGGAAAACGTACCGTCAATCAACAGGCAGATGGGAACATCTCCCAGGAAATATCGGATGCTAGCACAGCAACCCTTTGCAAACAAATAATCTTGGTCGCAGCAAGCAATAATAACACCAAAATCTTCCATAAACCCTCACTTTTTTACTAACTTGCCTAGCCACAGCGTTTCCGTTTTTGTTCTGACAGCAGTTCGATTTTCAAGTTTTGTATTTTCGCCAGCTTAGCACTAAATCCCTGCGATCGCCTGTAGACAAAAACATCGGTAAAACCACTAGGAATCTTGGGTATAGTTTGTCTGTGAAACAACTGAGTCCGACTGCGCGCTTCGGGGTCAAGCAACACTAATTGCAGCCGCACTTTCGGTGCTAAAAATGACTAATTGAGAGTATCTTTCCTCAACTAACTTCCGAGATCTCACTGACAACCAGTGGCTTTGGAGTGCGATCGATCCTGCGAGCAATTGCGGGATTTTCCCGGCCCCATTCCTTAGTCCACCAAGTCTCGGTTTGAGAACTAACGGCATTTGACAGAACCCCGCCCGTTAACAGTACAACTGTGAGAACTTTCCACACTTGCCGTTTCTAGCTTGCCACAGCGCGCTAATTTTAGTCGCTAACAGATAAGCAACACCGATTTGCATCCCCAAATAAGTCGGAAATAGGTAGCGAGCTTTAGTCGATCGGATTCCTCCCAATATAACATCCGGCAGCACCACTGCCAGTGCTGTCACCGCCATCACCATCACCACAAACAGCCAAACCTGTTTGTTCGTCTCAGAACACAGAAAATAAACTGCGTAGCCTACGATTGCCACTAAAATTAAAGTAGCTGCCACTAAACCAATAAGATATATCGATCGAGCATGAGAACTTAGCCCCAAATAAAAAAAACGCGACCGATATTTTCGAGCCAATTCTTAACTAAAGATAGCCTGGTAGTTTCCTGGGGGGGTGACAAAGAGGCCTAGGAGATAGACCGAATCAGGGTTGCAGCCCGCATACCCTGTTGATAAAAGCGA
>NZ_JAUBRK010000130.1:0-5934 GCF_036701825.1 Microcoleus sp. MOSTC5
GCTTCTGTGATTTATTGCGTAAGCGTTGCTTGCCGTAGGCGTCGCATCCTTCTTTAAAAACTGTCCGGAGTATTGTATAGACGCATTTTTAATAAACCAATCTTCACCCAGATTATCCCCAAGATTTAAAAAATACTTTAAACGTTCCTCTATAGCTTCCTTATCTGCTTTATCCAGTTGTCCAACTCGCTTAAGCCAATCCCCTTGCGAATCTTTAAAACAGTTAGCATCAACAGTACATATCTGATGCACTAGAGCGAAGGAATTATAAGAAAGACCATTTGTGCTTGTAGAATTAATTGGATATACAGTTGGCAAACCTTTATAGGTTTCTTGTGAAGTCAACGGAATCAGCGTCAAAGTTTGGATGTATTTAGAGTCCTCTTGAAATTGGTCACTTGTCCAAACGATATAAGGATGCTCTCCCCGAAAAACCCGACTCGAATTAATCACCTGAGTGCAAGAAATTGTCTTGCACTCAATCTCCCCTGGTTCATTTATCTCATAAATATGATGATGACCGAGTTTGCAACGAAGAGATACTCTATAGGGATTGATAAAATAAATCCAACCTTGACGCGGTTTTTGTCCAGCCACTCGCTCACCCCAATTCACTCATTAACTTTTCTCTTTCTTTGTAGAGATTAATTCTCACCTGTTCCTCTGGTTCGTGGCTATATTTAACCTCAAGCATGGGAGCAGTGCTATAGACATATTCTAGTAACTGATTCAGTTTATCCTCTCCTGCACCCGCCCATTCTCTCCTGATGTTGTCAAGCATGAGCTTCAGACCTAAAGGTAACTTTAAATCATCCACATTACCAGCTCCCTCACCAAGTCTGATGAATATACTTTCTCCCTGAGATTCTTGAACAATCTCTTTGCCATTCATTTGATTTAAAACAGCCTCTATGCCTTCATTCCAAGGCCCATAGTAATAATAACGCCAATCTAAATCAGTAAGCTGCTTGTCTGTCCATTTGACCGCATAAAGATCTGCCAAATACAAAAACTTGATTAACTGCGTTTTTGTAATATAGCCTTTTGTTGCGTAGACAAAGTATTTGATCAGGTTTTCTAGCATGGCTTTCCTTCTTTCGATTTAAAAAAAATCCCTAATTAATCTTATAATTTGTTCGCCAAATTTAACTTTAGTCTATTATATCATCCAAAGGGAAGCTTGGCTATTAAAGCAGATAAAAAATAGCTAAGGGTAACAAATAGAGTGGGTGAGTCCAAGAGTGTACTCTTCAAAAGTTGAATTGCCGTCTAAGAAATCTCTATCGGGATTGTCGCTCGCTTTAATATTTGTTGAACCACCCCATAATAGTTAGGATTTTCTAACCCTTCTAATTCATGTTCGATATCTTCCCAATCCCCTAGTTTGCTTTTCCACTTACCATCGTCTTCTTGTCTGGCTGCGTGCTGTGGCTGGCCGTTATAGGTGTATATTGCTATTTTTTGAAACCCCGGTTCAAGGTCACGATTCTCGCAAGGTTCATATCCAATAGTTTGATAAGCTTGGATAAAAGCTTCCAGCGTTAACTCTCTTGAAACACCATCCGGCCAGTACCCATCAGGGTCTACCGGGTCCCATCTGCATTCCTCTTCTCCAGCAGCAAAAGCAAAACAATTATAATCTACTGTTTCTTGACTTGTTACTTGATATTCAGTAAGCTCTAAGTTAGGAAATCTCAATATTTTTCGGTACTCTAGCTTACCACTCATAACCGTGTTCTTTTCCCCATTGTATCCACGCTAGGGCCATTTGCTTCATCCGGCCGCGCTGTTCGGGTTTTACCGGGTTGTCACCAGTAATTGCCCTCAACGCCCAAAACCAATGGTCTGGCTTTTGTTCGAGGTCACGCAAAATCAAGGGGATAACTGGCTGTCCCATGCCGATAATTCTCTGATAAGCCTGGTGCATTGATTTCTGTGTAACTAATGATAGCATTCCCGTTTCGAGACGCCATTCTTCGGCGAACTTCTTAAACTCTGCTTCTAGTTCTACCTTGCTTTTAATCGGGAAGTCATCAGCAGGAACTCCTGAAGGCAACAAATATACTTTTAAAACATCTTTGGCTTTTGATGCCGATTCTAAAAAGCTATTCGGCATCAACAAGCTATTAAGCTTTTCACAAAATCGCTCTTTTTCTTCCGTTGATAAGTTAGAAAGTTCTTCAAATTCATCAACAGCCGCAATAAGCTCATCTGCTAGTTCTGCCACTGTCCAACCAAAACTTTTCTTTAAAGCATATATAGAAATAATACTCTCTAGTATATTGACTAAATCATCATGGTTCGTTTTTTCTACCTCTGACTCTACGTTTGTGACTAAATCATCAAGAGGCAACGCAGGGACTGTTTTTCTCAACGCACTCAAAATAGCCTCAAACACTGAGTTGTCCAAGGCTATAATTTTTTCGATGCCGGATTGATATTGGCGATGTATTTTTAAAGAAGGCATATTAGTTTTCTTGTCTTTGCTAAGATAAGTTTAATTAAGACTAATTGGCTTACTTATACGTTAATTATAACACCCTTTCGATCGTAAAAATGTAGGGACACGGCACTGCCGTGTCCCTACCCAATATCTGTACTTCTTACTCAAATTATCACATTTTGCTGATAATTCTCTGCACGATTTCCACGCCTGTTACTGCTTGCCAGCCAAACAGCCCCAAGAGCACAACATTCAGAAAGATGTGAGCGTTTCTCGCCAAATCATTGCCTTTTTGCATCAAAGGAGTCAGCGAGGCTGCGATCGCAATTATTGCCGTCATTCCCAATCCTGCTAGCAAGTGGGAGCCGACAAATAGTTTGCCGTTGTTGATGTAGGTGACGGCCATACCGCCGATCGCCCCCGTTACCATCAACGCTAGCAGCAAAGAACCCATTTGGTGGTGCTTGATGTTGAATTTGCCCTTAATTAACTCTTTTTTGACTTCGCCTTCGGCGCTTCTGGTACGGCGGATTTGCAGGCCGAGATACAAAGCATACAATGAGATGGCCAGCAGTACCCACATTAACACTGGGTGAAAGAATTGGCTCCAAACTTTAACTGACTGAGGAATTTCGAGATTCATGGTGTTCTGAGGATTAGCAAACATACTTCATAAAACTTAGCATACCAGTCAGGCCGTCTCATGCGACGGTAAAAATATACGGGATGAGACACTATTATGCCTGCCACTAAACAAGACGCTGTATTGATTCAAGCCGCCAAGACCGGCAACATTATTCACGTCCAAGCTTTACTCGCTAAGGGAGTTGATGCTAATGCCAAAGACTCTGAGGGGACGACGGCTTTGATGTTTGCGACCCAAAAGGGCTATACGGAAATCGTGCGTATTCTACTAAACAATGGCGCTAATGTCAATCAAGCGAGCAGGCGTTTTGGGCTGACGGCTTTGATGCTGGCGGCGGCTCACAAACAGGCTGATTCTGCGCGGCTGTTGTTAGCTGGGGGTGCTGATGTTAATGCTAAAAATGATGATGGAAGTACGGCTTTGATGGCGGCTTCTCTGAAAGGTGATATCAATGTTGTGCGGCTTTTACTTGATGCTAATGCTGATGTAAATGTCCGAGATAAAGATGGAGATTCGGCTCTAAAAATAGCTGCTTTATCCGGTCATCTAGCTGTTGTTAAAGCTTTGGTGGATGCGGGTGCTGTTGCTGACAATTCTATGCTGTTTTTAGCTGTCCGTCAAGGTAGCGCAGAAATTGTGCGAATTTTGCTCAATTGTGGGGCGGATGCTAATGTTAAAAATTTAGAGAGCAAAACTGCTTTGATGCTGGCTGCGACGGCGGGAAATTTGGCTGTTGTCCAGGCGCTGTTGGCTGCTGGTGCTGATGTCGAAATTCGCGACAAAGAGGGCGAAACTGCTTTAACTTTGGCTGCGGATTCCGGCAATACTGATGTGGTGCAAACTTTGCTTGGTGTGGGTGCTAATGCGAATGTGAAAAATGGAGATGGGGGCACGGCTTTGATGGCCGCTGCTGCTGGGGGAAATTTGCCGATCGCTCATATCTTACTCGATGCTGGCGCGGATATCAACGCTAAGGATAAAGATGATGAAACTGCTTTGAATTTTGCCGTGGTTGAAGGCTGCGAAGATGTCGTAGAATTGCTCTTAAACCGAGGTGCTAGTGTCGGTTCTAGAAATCGGTTGGGCGATACGCCTTTACTGGTGGCGGCTGTTCACGGCCATAGTGCGATCGTATCGGCTTTGCTGCAAAAAGTAAACTCAAATCAGCCGGATTTCCTGAATGCTAAAAACTTTGGGGAGACTGCTTTGACGCTGGCTGCTTTTCACGGACATACCGAGACGGTGAAGGCTTTGCTTGACGGCGGTGCCGATCCCAATGTCCCTGCAGATTTGGGGAAAACGGCTTTAATGAAGGCGTGCGATCGCGGTTATATTGCGATCGTCCAATTATTAGTCGAAAAAGGTGCAGATGTCAACTTGCTGGATGATTCGGGCGCAACAGCTTTAATGTGGGCCGCACATCGGGGTTATGCTGAGGCAGTAAAAATTTTAATTGCTGCTGGTGCAGAACTAAACCATAAAAATCCGGGAAATTATACAGCTTTAATGTTGGCTGAGTTCAAACGTTATTCCACTGTGGTGAAATTGCTCAAAAGTGCTGGAGCACAGCAGTGATATCGCGGGTTTGGGGCGGGTTTATTTAATCTATCTGTACTTTTTAAGGCTATTGACAAACCCGCCCCGAGGGGTTTATTGAGTTAATTTACCCCCTTTAATCTTGAGTCCGCGCGGGCTGAATTTGTTTGTATAGTAGCGGTTTCAACCGCCGATTTTTCGAGGATAATTAACCCTAATTTCGTCTTACCTCAATTTGCTTTGCGCACCCAGCCGTTAATAGTAAAGCGACTATCAGCAAAAGCTTTCGAGGGACAGCTAACTCGCAAAACTTCGTGCATATACCGACTAAGAAAAAATACGATGCTGTTATTACGAGGCTCAACGGTTCTGAATGTCTCGTCCGCAACATAGAAATTGTTCTCAATTTTGCTGTCATAAATCAGCAATTCACCTCCCGAAAAAGCTTTGGGTTCTCGATTGAAATAGTAAACGTAAGTAAAAAATCTGGTTGCGGTATCTGGAGATCCGCTGTCGTTGTGAAGTTTGTAAAAGTTGTTGTCGTTGTGCATGGTTAACTGAGCTTCTATTTCACCAAGCGGAAATGAGGAAATATTTAATTTGCGCAGCACGTCCGGGAGAATTGCTTTGATGCGATTAACCATCAGTTCCGAAAATTCGGGGAACGAGTGGAGTACCATCGAACGCCGATAATCTTCGGCATTAGTTGAGGTGCTGGTACTCACAAATTCTGACTCTTTTGCTAAAACATATTTGATGAGTTTGTTCTTTTCTGCAGATGTCAAAAAGTTGTCAATTTGGGCGTAGCGAGATATTAAGTCATCATTTACAGGTGGCGCAGGGGCGGGAATTTCAGCGGCGGGAATTTCTACGGGAATTGCAGGCTGCTGCGGTTGCAGTTGCTGCAAGTAAATTGGGGGTTCTGTGACTAACCCGACTAGGTGTTCGCCGGGAAAAGAAAGGGCGGAACGCCCTTCGTCTATGGGGATTTGAAATAAGGTGGAAAAACCGGGTGTTTGTTGAGTGCGATCGACTAATGTTTTGACAAGGCTGTGTAATAAAGGTGTGTCGGATTTGAGGGTGACGGTGCACTGATGTCCGCCAGTAAGCAGGATTTTGACTTTTACGTCTTGAGGTTTAATTTGCTGTTGAATTGTGGTATTCATAGCCGTTAGTTATAGAAGAAGGAAGAAGGAAGAAGGAAGAAGGAAGAAGGAAGAAGGAAGAAGGAAGAAGGAAGAAGGAAGAAGGAAGAAGGAAGAAGGAAGAAGGAAGAAGGAAGAAGGAAGAAGGAAGAAGGAAGAAGGAA
>NZ_JAUBRK010000025.1:0-40128 GCF_036701825.1 Microcoleus sp. MOSTC5
ACCCGTTTTGAATTGTACCCATAAAAAGGGTGAAGATATCAAGGAGCCGGATGAAGCGAAAGTTTCATGTCCGGTTCTGAAAGAGAGGTAGGGGTAGAAATGCCCCTATCGACTCTACCTAAATCTGTTGAATGGATTACACAATCAGTTGCCGAACTTCCTTCGCAATATGTTCCAAGCTACCCGCCGCCGCCTCGCTATTTGGTACACTGCCGTTACTGCTGTATTGTTACTTGTGTTCGCCACAGGTTTCTATTTCTACGTCCGCAATACTTTGATCGATCGCATTGATGACACCCTCAATCATGTTGTGGAAGTAATAGAGCGAACTCTTGTTATCGAACCGCTAAGTTTCCCTACTACCAAATATAAAAATAAGTTACAAGTTAATATTCAAGCGAGTTTTCGAGATAGCACCGATGCTGTAGAAGACGACCACATTGATTTAGAATGGTTCAGTCCTACGGGCGAATTGCTGTGGTCTACATTATCGGAACCGCTGAATATTCCCATTCACGCTAACCGCACCGGCGAAACAGTTTGGATAATTAATAATAAGTTGCAGTTTGAGGGCACAACTCAGGCAGAAGAAAGTTTGGCAACTGGCAATGTACGGGATGTCACGGATTTAATGGATAGAGGGAAGAGGGATTTAACCGCAGAGGCGCAGAGGGGAGAAAGAAGAGATATTGATGGCGGTTTGAATGCAGGTTCGCAGGAAAATCTAAATTTAGGTAGTGAAAAGTCTATTGCACAAAATACAAATCGCGTTTCTACCAAACCAATTAGCATTCGGACAACTCAAAACTATTCCCTCAGACAAGTAACGCAGCGAGTACAAATCGGCCGCCAAGTTCTGGGATATTTGCGAGTCAGCCATCCTTGGTTTGAAGTGACAAAACCCATCCGCCAATTAATTCTCGATTTGATTTTGGGCGCGAGTTTAACGCTAATTTGCGTGGCGGCTATTGGCTGGCTGCTGTCGGGATTGGCGATGGCGCCGATACGAAAGTCTTACGGGCGTCTCAAACAGTTTACGGCTGACGCTTCTCACGAACTCAGAAATCCGATCGCCACTATTCAAACTAACGTCCAAGTAGCTTTGGCGGAACCGGATATCGAACCGCAGCAGTACCAACAGCTACAAGTTATCGAACGCCTCACCCGCCGTTTGGGGCGCTTGGTTGACGATTTGCTATTTTTAGCCAGACAAGACAGCGGTATCGTGCAGCAGCAGTGGATTGAGGTTCCTCTGGATGCTTTGCTGATGGAGGTAATTGAAGAACAACAGGCGATCGCCACTACTCAAAATCTCTCTCTTTCTTTGGAAATTGTCGATCTGCCCAACGCTGAGGACAACTTTACACTCTTGGGCGACTGGGATCAACTAGCCCGACTTTTTACCAATATCGTCAGCAACGCCGTGCAGTACACGCCCTCTGGCGGTAAAATTCAAGTAGAATTGCAGCTTGCAGCTAAAAACAAAAGAAATTCGCCGATGTTAAATCCAGCGCTGCAAATAAAAGTAACAGACACCGGCATCGGAATTGCCGCAGAAGCCCTGCCGCATTTATTCGATCGATTCTACCGCGCAGATCCCGCCCGCACCCACCGCAGCGCCGCCGGTTCCGGTTTAGGATTAGCCATCGCCAAAGCAATTGTCGAAAATCACCGCGGCCAAATCCGCATTGACAGCCAAGTCGATCGAGGTACCGCCGTTACCGTCACCCTCCCCGCCCACAAATCAGAAGCATCTCGCCTCTAAACTTGCTGTCTTCCCCTCTTCCCCTCTTCCTCAGCGCCCTCAGCGGTTAATAAAAAAAATCTACCCCTCAAGGCTGGTTCTTCTTACCTCTGGCCCAAACCCTGCTCTTAAAATTCATTTCCGCCATAGATTAACATGAACTTTGTTGGAAAACCTCGATCGAACTCGTGAGGAGTTATTTATGTTTCGCCACAATCTACCGTTCAAAAAAATCAGCTTGCTAGCAGCCACCTGCGGGGGTTTACTCGTTAGTCTCGCAACACTTTCCCAGGCCGGCGGCCCCCCGCCGCAACAAGGAAAACCCGTTTCCCAGCCCGCAGACACTCCCGCAGCAACTGAAGAACCCGTCAGCCAACCAACTCCGGCTGCGAGCCCCAGTGAGATGCCCTCTACACCCACAAACACGCCTTCCCGCTTCCCACTGCCCAGTGCGCGAGTTACCCCTACCGAAGGCATGATAGTAATTAAACTGGTGAATACCACCAATGCTGTCATCAATTATCAAATCGTAGGCGTCACCCCGCCGCGCACTCTGGGCGAACAATCGGAAATTTTGCTGAAAACCATCCAAGTGCCAATCACCCTCACTTACCAGCGCCCAGACGGCGGATTGCTGTTGGTTCGCCCCCAAGCAACCGCGATGCCGGGAATGTTGCAAGTGAGTTTCGGCGCGACAACTGACTTGGCCGCTGATACAAAATCCCTGGAAATTCAGGAAGATGGCAAGGTAATTTTGAATTAGTGATTAGTTATTAGTTATTAGTTAGCTGCTCTTAATAATCAATAACCAATAACTAATACTTAATTTGACTTATTTCTTAGTCCGCGCAGGCGGACTTTGTTTTTGTAGACGCGCTTTCAAGATCCGAATTAACCATCTACAACAGGGCTATTGAGGACACGGCGCCGTGCCGTTTTCATACTCAAAAACGTCGTAGCAGCTTGCGGGTATCGCCTGCCATCGCCCTCGCTCAAATGTAACCATCCCGCTAATTGTAGGGAAACGGCACGGCGCCGTGTCCTGATTTCGCGTAACAGGTAAAATCAACCGGATTGGATGATGAAATTACCCGATCGCGAGTGCGATCGGATATAACTGAGACGAAAGTTTGACTCTTAAGTAATTTCAATCGCCGAGTAACAAAGGAGGTAACTTCGTAAAAGGTAAATCCTCGTTGACTGCATCAATTTCTTCCTGTTCTCTTTCGTTGATTTGACCGATATAAGACTTGAGAATTTGGGCGAGACGGTTGTTATAAAATCGGTGCAAACTATAATTTGGCGTAGCTGGAAAGCCGCGCCGTTTTTTGTGCCGCCCGCCGGCACCGGGATCGAAGCTTTGGATGCCCCGATCGATCGCCCATTCGATCGGCGTATAGTAACAAGCATCGAAGTGCAAGCAGTCGATTTCCTGCAAACTGCCCCAATAACGCCCGTAAAGCCGATCGCCCTTATACAAACAAAAAGACATACCCACCGGGTGTCTGTCATCTTCCTTGTCGTAGGCGGCTACAAATAAAACTCGATCGCGATAATTGTGGTGCAACTGTTCAAAAAATCGCTTAGTCAGATACTTGCTGCCCCACCAACCAAATTTGTCGCAAGTATTCTCATAAAAAGCATACATTTGAGCAAACATGGCTTGGGGAATTTCATCGCCAGTCAGCGTTTTTATCAACAAACCAGCTTGGTCAACTGCTTTGCGTTCGCGTTTGATATTGCGGCGCTGGTTGGCATTAAATGCGCCTAAATAATTGTCAAAATTTTGATAGCCTTGATTTTGCCAAATATAGCTGTGGTGCAGCCAACTGCTGAAACCGTGGCGTTCCATTCTTTCGCGCCATTCGGGATCGACGTACAGGAAATTGCAACCGGAGATATTGTGGCGATCGCAAAAATGGTCGATCGCGCTTACCATTACTCCGGTTAACTCGTCTTCATCTTCTCCTTCGGCAATCAAGAACCGATAACCTTCAGCCGGAGTAAACGGCGTCATTCCCATCAATTTGGGATAATATTTAACGCCCAAACGTTGGGCTAAATCCGCCCACTGATTGTCGAATACAAATTCGCCGTAACTGTGGCTTTTGACATAAAGTGGCGCGCAAGCAATCAACTGTTTGTCTCGCCAGACTGTTAAGTGATGCGGCAGCCAACCGGT
This sequence comes from Microcoleus sp. MOSTC5, assembly GCF_036701825.1. Classification (NCBI taxonomy): domain Bacteria; kingdom Bacillati; phylum Cyanobacteriota; class Cyanophyceae; order Oscillatoriales; family Microcoleaceae; genus Microcoleus; species Microcoleus sp. MOSTC5. The sequence continues at coordinate 3,927 of NZ_JAUBRK010000025.1, forward strand.
TTTACCTGTCGCACTGCCGGAGACTTCGAGATTGTTCAGCCAATCCCATTCGAGAAATGGAGTTTTTAGCGGCATCGCCAAGGCATCCCACGACGCTTGCGGGATTTCGCCTATTTTGCTAATCCAGGCTACAGAATATTGAGGTTTTGGCTGTTGCAGCATAGGGAGATTTGAGCGTAGAGCGATCGAACTTCATTTAAGTTAATATAATTTCCCCTGTTCGACACTTGTTACCAGGCTCTGCCTGGTAACGCAGATCCAGAGGCTCTGCCTCGATTTTCCTTGCGCTTGCGAGGCAGAGCCTCTAGACATGGGTTCCCAGGCAGAGCCTGGGAACCAGTTACAAATGCGCGACTATCGATCGACCCGATAATGCAAAAATACCTCTTGTCCCACTTGTTTAACCGCCAAAAGCTCTAATTTCGGAGCTAAATCCGCCAAAAAACCCTCTCCCTCCACTGGTGTCGGTGCATCCGCCCCGCCCAAAATTAACGGGCACACCGTCAGCCAAAGTTCGTCTACCAAGCCAGCAGCCAGCACAGACGCTACCAGTTTTCCCCCGCCCAGAATCGCCAAGCGTTTGATATTGAAGTTTGCTAGCTGTTGAAACGCATCAATCCAATCAATCTCTCCACCTGCGGTTTTCGCATAGATAATTCGATCGAATTGAAATGTTGCACCATTCTCAATAAGCCTTTTACGAACAGGCAAGATGCCTGTGAAGCGAGAAAATTCATCTCTTGTGGAACGGGCATCTTGCTCGTTCTTGAGAATTGTGCCAGATGTGCGATCGAACTTACTGTCTTTTGTCGGGTACGGAGACGGCAATGGCGTTTCCCTACTGTCTTGCCCCGTCAGCAGCCACCTAGGCACCGGTTGCTGGAAAAATCGCAAGTTTGGGTCAAATTCGGACGATCGCGAACACACAATTTGCACCGGTTGTGGCGGCTTCCCTTGCAGTTCCCTCTGTTTGAGCAATTCCGGCGAAAGCACTCTCATCGTCGTCCCATAAGCCTGTAAAGTGCCGTTGCCGAACAAAACCGCGTCACTTGCTGCTACTTGCTGTTCGAGGTGGGCTTTGTCGTTGGCAGAACCGAATCTAGCGGGCGATCGTACTGCATCTGCAATTTTACCGTCAGCACTGATCGCCAGTATTACTGTTGCGTGAAGTCCAGTCATTACTTATCAGAATTTCGCAGAACATTTAACTGTAGCAATTCACTACTATTTGTAAAGTTTGTTTTCAACTCGATCGCACTGGTTTTATTTGACGGATAATGTCAGTTTATTTATTTTGCAACCCCAGCGATCGCCCTACCAAAGTATTTACTTTTCTTTACAAACAGCAGGCCAAAAAACGGCGCGGGAGGTAAAAATTCCCTTGCAGACTTTAAATGCGTCGCGCGATCGACTAAAGTAAAAAAAATGGCTTGATCCGTTTATTCATCGCAAAGGAAAAAAAGCTCATGGTTCAACGCGGTTCTACAGTCCGGATTCTCCGCAAAGAATCCTTCTGGTATCAAGAAGTGGGCACCGTTGCTACGGTAGACCAAAGCGGCATTAAATACCCAGTTATCGTTCGCTTTAACACCGTAAATTATGCAGGCGTCAACACCAACAACTTCGCCCAAAGCGAATTAGTGGAAGTGGCAGCACCCAAAGCAAAAGCGAAAACAGGGACTCCAGTAGCTTCCGGCGGCAAGCAAACCACGGTAGACGAGAAAACCCGGAAAACAGGCAGCGGAGGAGCCCCCCAGCAGCCGAAAACTTCGACGGACAGCAAACCGGGCGCCGAAGTGACCGGCAGCGTCGAAGGTTCGCCAAATCAAGGAACAGAACAGCGCTAATTGTGCCAGAACTGCCAGAAGTTGAAACTATTTGCCGGGGTTTGAATCAAGCAACCCTCGATCGAGAAATGTTGGGCGGGGACGTGTTGTTAAACAGCACGATCGCCCGCTCAATCTCTGCTACCGATTTTTTGACACAACTCAAAGGAAAGTCGATCGCCCGCTGGTACAGACGCGGCAAATATTTACTGGCAGAACTATCTCAATTCCCAGAAGGAGAAAGAGAGAAAGGGAAAGGGGGAGAATTTAGGGATCAAACTCCAAGCTCTTCCCCTCTTCCTTCTTCCTTGCTCCTTCCTTCAAAAGCCGGCTGGTTGGGCGTTCACTTGCGAATGACAGGACAACTGCTGTGGGTGAACCAATCCGAACCCCTGCAAAAACACGCGCGAGTGCGGCTGTTTTTTGAAGGAAACCAAGAATTGCGGTTTGTAGACCAGCGCACCTTCGGGCAAATGTGGTACGTGCCGGCAGAAACCGAGGTTTCCAGCACTGTCATCGGTCTGAAACTTTTAGGGCCCGAACCGTTTTCCGACGAGTTTACAACAGAATATTTGGCCCGCAAGCTGCACCGACGGGCGCGACCCATAAAAACAGCTTTGCTAGACCAGTCACTGATAGCTGGTTTGGGCAATATTTACGCAGACGAAACTTTGTTTTTGTCGGGAGTGATGCCCACAACTCTTTGCGCGGATTTGACCGCAGAGCAAATTGGGCGCATCCATACAGCTATTATTCAAGTTTTACAGAAGGCGATCGCCTCCGGTGGCACCACTTTTAGCAATTTTCTCAACGTCCAAGGTGTCAACGGCAACTACGGTGGCGTCGCTTGGGTGTACAATCGCGCCGGCCAACCGTGCCGCACTTGCTCCACAACCATCGAACGTATAAAATTAGCAGGGCGATCGACTCATTTTTGCCCCGTGTGTCAGCAATAAGCAGAAGGAAGTTCGGCAACGGATTCTGTAACGGATGTAACGGATGTCAGGAAGAAGGAAGTTCGGCAACGGATTCTGTAACGGATGTAACGGATGTAACGGATGTCAGGAAGAAGGCGGAAGAGGAAAGAAGGAAGAACGAAGAACTGATATCTTGTACCATTGTCAATAAGGCTCTCAGGGGCGGGCGGGACAACCAGCCCAGAAGAATATTGAACTATTGTGAAACAGACCCGAAAGGGCTGTTAAGCGAGAATAGTGCCAGATGTCAGAAGAAAGAAGAAGTCCTTTCCAGGCAAATCTAGATTAAAATTTGTATAGTTTTTTAAACTAAACAAAGCAAGTTATGGCAATCAAGAAAGGCAGTATAGTTCGCGCTGTACGCGAAAAATTGGAAAACAGTCTAGAAGCAAAAGCCAGCGACCAGCGCTTTTCCTCGTATATATTTGAAACAAAGGGCGAAGTGATGGATGTTCGCGGCGACTATGCCTTCGTCAAATTTGGCAAAGTTCCCACCCCGAATATTTGGCTGCGGGTAGACCAACTCGAAGATTTTAAGTAACTCACCAAAACGAAACATCACTGTTCTTAATGTAGCGAAGGGTGCAGACCGCGCACCTTTCCCCAATTAAGCTGATTGCTAAAATCTAAAATCTAAAATCTAAAATCCAATGAATTCTCCATCAAACCGCGTATCAATTATTGGTGCAGGCAAAGTCGGCAGTACGTTAGCCCAGCGAATTGCCGAGAAAAATCTGGCAGATGTAGTATTGCTAGATATCGTGGAGGGTTGGCCGCAAGGCGTTGCTTTGGATTTGATGGAAGCCAGGGGAGTGGAACGCCACGATCGCCAAATTGTGGGTACAAATGATTATACAGATACGGCAAACTCAAATATCATAGTAATTGCCGCCGGAGTGCCGCGCAAACCCGGTATCAATCGGGAAGATTTAATTAAAATCAATGCTCGAATTGTCACCGAAGCCTCAAAACAGGCGATCGAGCATTCTCCCGAAGCAATCTTAATCGTCATCACCAATCCCCTAGATATCATGACTTATTTAGCTTGGGAAGCTGCCGATGTGCCAAAACACCGAGTCATGGGTATGGGGGGAGTTCTCGACTCCGCCCGCTTTCAAACTTTTATTGGCATGGAATTGGGCGTTTCAAATACTGAAATCAATGCAACTGTCATCGGTTCTCACGGCGATTTAATGGTTCCTTTGCCCCGCTATTCCACTGTCAACGGTATTCCCATCAATCAACTTATGGATGCTGGGGCGATCGATCGACTGGTACAGCGGACTCGCCACGGCGGCGAAGAAATTGTCGGATTGATGAAGATTAGTAGTGCTTATTTTGCACCAGCATCTTCTGCCTGTTTGATGGTAGAATCTATTTTATTTAATCAGTCGCGACTCTTGCCTTGCTCAGTTTATTTACACGGCGAATACGGCGTGCAAGATATCTTTTTAGGACTTCCCTGCCGCTTGGGATATCAGGGAGTCGAACAAGTAGTGGAACTTGAACTCAGCGATACCGAAAGAGCAGCCTTTATCGAGTCGGGCAAATTGGTTGCCCAAAATATTGAGGAAGCCAGGGCGATGCTGAAAACTGCTTCTTAAGTTTGTAGCAGTGCGGCGATCGCAGCAGCCGATCGCCGCTTAAATATAATAATTTATACTGAGTATGACAGCGCGATCGCTCTGTCGGAAGTTGGCTTATAGGATTTAAACCGCGCTTTTATAAATATCATCGATCGTGCTTGTTTTGCTGTAGTTCAAAAGCAGAAAAACGGGCAGCAAAGAACCGATCTATAAACAGAAAATTTACTATCAAAAAATTGGTAAAAACGCAAAAAGTAGTAAAAGCAGTTGAACTTTGTCTCCGCGAGAATGCCGTCAGAGTTTCTCTAGAAATTAAAGCAAAAATCTGCCATATTTTATTTATAATTAAACCAACAGCAGAGGCAGTCGGTTTTGGATGATCTCTCACTCGCGATATTATTGGCGAACAACACGGTGGCACTTTAAAGGTAGAAAGTGAAATGCGAGTTTGTACGGAATTTGTCATTACTTTGCCCAAACTTTAATCTTCGCGATCGCCATTTCTATTGATGAAGCTTGAAATACCTTTACTTTAGTCAAAAATGTGATAGCCTAAACATTGGTATTATCTAAAATTTTTACACTTCTCAAAAGATGCAAAAATCGGGCAAAAAGTGTACGCGCGAGCGAAGCTATCCCGAACGCGCTTGCGAGTTCGTTGCGCTAGGGAATCGCCCTTGAGTTGAGCCAATTTAACCATAGCTTGCAACTACCTCAACTGTTTTACCGAAAACTAACCTCTGATCCGGTGAATTTTAATAAGTTTAAAAAATCCAACCCTCGCATAAAACAATGAAAATGCAAGGAAAAATATCTTAAATTTCGGCTTGCCATAAAGGCTATATAAAATCTAATTTAGGACAGATAAATCGAGAAATACTGAAAGCTCTAGAAAAGGCGATCGCCTAAATTTAAACAAATTTTTATAGAGGCGATCCCAACAAGATATTCGCTGACCAAACCAAGTAAACCATAGATCGAGTTTGCGGTAATAATAAAAAGGTGACACTTGCAACCGGAGGCGATCGAAAAAAATGTCAAAATTAGTCAGGACGCTCCTCCCGATCCCGCCATGAAACCCAGTTTTTCGTTTCCTCTTTCGCAGCTTCCCTGACTTAATTAGCTTAACAAACCGGGTTTATGCTTAAGTCTTGTTAGTATAATTCTCAATTATTGAAAATTTATGGCGTACCAAATCACCGCACGCTTTCCCAGTAAATATACGCACTTAAGCTGCTCGATCCGCCTCCAAATTCATAAAAACTACGGAAATGTACCGTGAGTAGGTGGTAATTGCTAGCAGAAGCAGGAGAATTTTTCCTTTGCCATTTTGATTTACCAGGCTCAACTTGCAGAGCGCTATTGCGATGCCATCAACCTCGATACCAAACCGCAAAATAACTAAAGAAATAGCATTATGTTTAATCAACACCTGTATCAAGAAGTAACCAACCTGCGCCAGAAACTAGCTCACCTAGAAAGACAAACGCAATCTCAAACCTGGTTCAAAAAGCTGCAAGCGCTGATGGGAGTGATTGGCAAAATTCGCGAATCCCTAGACTTAGAAACAATATTCAAAACCACAGCCACCGAAGTCCGGCAACTCCTAAATGCCGATCGAGTCGTCGTCTACCGTTTCCTCCCCGAATCGGAATGGAACGAAGGCGAAGTAGTCTCCGAAGACGTACTTCCCGAATACAGCCCATCCTTGGGCGCAAAAGTCCACGATCGCTGCTTCGGCGAACAATTTGCAGCAAAGTACCAAAAAGGGTACGTTCAAGCTGTCAGCGACATCTATAAAGCCCGGTTGCTCCCTTGTCACCTCAACATCCTCAAGCGATTTCAAATCCGAGCCAACTTAGTCGTACCGCTGCTGCAAGGGCAACATTTGTGGGGGTTGCTGTGCATTCACTCCTGCGGTAAACCCCGCGAGTGGCAAGAAGACGAAATCGAATTTGCCAGACAAGTAGGCGACCATTTAGCAGTTGCAATCTACCAAGCCGAACTGCACTTGCAAACCCAGAGGCAAATAGCAGAAATCGAATCCGCGCAGCAGAAACTCCGCGACAGCGAGGAAAAATATCACCAAATTCTCGATTCGATCGCCGATATAGTATTAGTCAAAGGCCCTCAATCAAAAATCGTGTGGGCTAATAAAGCATTTCGCGATTATTACGGCATGACTCAAGAGGAACTTCAAGGAATCGTAGACGCACCTTTGAGCAATCCCGACCATACTCTCCAGTACATTAAAGATGACGCCTTCGTATTTGACACCGGACAGACTCTAGAAATTTCCGAAGAACCGATCACGCGGCACGATCGAGAAGTGCGACTGTTTAGTACAGTCAAAACACCCATCCGCAACGAAGACGATCGCATCACAATGACAATTGCCGTCTCCCGCGACATGACGGAACGCAAAAAAGCAGAAGAAGCCGTCAAAGCCAGCGAAAGCAAATACCGCAGCCTGGTAGAAACCTCCCAAGACATGATTTGGTCGGTCGATGCGATCGGGCGCTACACCTTCGTCAACCCAGCAGTTAAGTACATCTACGGTTACGAACCAGAAGAAATGCTCGGTCGGCCGTTCTCCGACTTTGTGACACCAGAACAAAGCCGGAAAGATTTAGAAGTTTTCGCCCGCCTGTTTGCCGGAGAATCAGTTTTCCAGTACGAAACCACCCAAATCGCCAAAGACGGCAGCATGAAACATTTGATGTTCAACGCGATCGCCCTGTACGACGAAACGGGAAACTTCCTCGGCACCACCGGTACAGCCGCCGACATTACCGATCGCAAGCGAGCAGAAGCAGCATTGCAACACGCAAACGCCGAACTAGAGCGCAGAGTAGAAGAACGCACGGCAGAACTGCGCCAGACTTTTGCCGCCCTCAGTGTCAGCGAAACCAGGTTTCGGACGATCGCTGCCACCCTCCCGGGAGCAGTGTTTCAATTTTGCAGCAGCCAGGGAGTGTGGAGAGTTGACTACATGAGCGATCGCATCGAAGATATCAGCGGCGTCACTGTAGCAGAAATAATGCAAGACTTAAATACATTCATTTCTCGCGTCCACCCCGAAGACGTGGAAAGCTACATCACCTCCGTCAAAGAAGCCGTAGAAAATCTCTTTCCCTGGCACTACGAAGGGCGGTTAGTCAAGCCAGACGGCGAAATTCGCTGGTGGCAGGGCGACTCCATGCCCACCCGCAGCGAGAACGGCGAAATCGTATTTTGCGGCGTATTGTTCGACATTACCGATCGCAAAGTTGCCGAAACCGCCATCCGCAACAGCCAGCGGCAGCTACAAGAAGCCCAGAGACTCGCCCACGTCGGCAATTGGGAACTCGATGCAACAATGGGAACTGTCACTTGGTCAGAGGAACTCTTCCGCATCTTCGGACTCGAACCGGCCCAAAGCGCGCCCAACCTAGCCGAACAGATCGCTCTGATCCCTCCAGAAGATGTGGAATTGTGGCAGACTCATGTAGAGCGGGGACTCGCAGCGGGCATCCCCTTTGATTTTGACTACCGCCTTTACCGTCCCGACGGCACGCTGCGACACGTGAACGTCCTGGGCAAAGCCGAAACCGATGCCAGTGGCAAAGTGGTAAAACTGTTCGGCACGGCGATCGACATTACCGAGCGAAAACTTGCAGAAGCAGCCCTGCGGCAAGCAGCAGCCGAGTTGGAAGACAGAGTGAGCGATCGCACGGCCGAACTTTCTCAAGCAGTCACGCAGTTAGAACAAGAAATTGGCGATCGAAAACAAGCAGAAGCAGCGCTGCAAGTTTCCGAACAAAACCTGCGAACCATATTTAACAATGTCTACGATGCTATCTTCATTCACGATTTAGAAGGCAACATTCTCGATGTCAACAATCGAATGTTAGAAATGTACGGAGTGAGCCAGGAACAAGCAAAAAAATTATCAATTAAAAACGACTATTCAAGCGGCGACAATCCCTCTGAAAAAATTGGAGAACTTTGGGAAAGAGTATTAGCCGGCGAAACACCCCGCGTGGAATGGAAAGCGAGGCGTCCCAACGACGGTTCAACCTTTGATGTAGAAGTTGCCCTGTCCAGAATTCATCTCAACGGCAATCTCAGCGTCATTGCCAACGTCCGAGATATTAGCGATCGCAAACTTGCAGAAGCAGAACTGCAAGACGCTCAACATTTTATGGAATCAGTGCTCAAAACCATACCCGTAGGAGTATTTTGCAAAGAAGCAGAAGAGTTGCGATTTGTACTGTGGAACCCGGCCGCCGAAGAGTTGCTCGGTTTCAGTACAGCAGAAATTATGGGCAAAAAGGACTGCGACTTTTTCCCCAAAGAACAAGCCGACTTTTTCACCGCCAAAGACCGGGAAGCGCTCGCCAGCCGGCAAATTTTAGACATTCCCGAAGAACTGATTCAAACAAGAGAAGGCGATACTCGCATATTTCATACGAAGAAAACCGCAATTCTCGACGCTGATGGCAAACCGCAATATCTATTAGCTGTCACCGAAGATATTACCGATCGCAAGCTAGCAGAAATTGCCTTGAGGCGATCGTCCGCCCAACTCAAGCAGCAGGCAGATCGAGAAAAATTGCTCAACAACCTCACGACTCAAATCCGCAATTCCCTCGATTTCGACAGCATTATTGCTGTCGCCGTCCAAGAAATTCGGGCTTTCATGCAGATCGATAGGTGCTATTTTTCCTGGTACCGCAGCGAACAAGAAGAGGCTTTTTGGGAAATTATTCAAGAATCTCGCAGAATAGAACTTCCAGATTTAATAGGTTGCTATAAAGCTTCTGACTTCGGCACTATAGGAGAACAGATGTTGCGTCTAGAAACGCTGCAAATCGATGATGTCGGAGCGATCGCAGACCCTTTTTGGAGAAGGTCTTTTAACTCTCTGGGCTACCAATCTGTGTTGGCAATTCCGATGCAGGCACTTTCGGGAGTAGTGAGCGTTGTTACCTGCGTCCACTCCGCTGCTGTGCGACCCTGGAGTGAGGGCGAAGTAGAATTATTGCAAGCGGTTACAGTTCAATTGGCGATCGCCCTCAACCAAGCCGATCTTTACGCCCAAACTCGCAATAAAGCTCTCGAATTAGAGCAAACTTTGCAGCAATTAAAGAGCGCTCAATCGCAGTTAATTCAAGGCGAAAAAATGTCATCTCTCGGTCAACTTGTGGCAGGCGTCGCCCACGAAATCAACAACCCAGTTAACTTTATTTACGGCAATCTCAGCCACGCCAAGGACTATACTCAAGACTTGCTGCACGTGATCGAACTTTACCAAAACCACTATCCCGATCCAGTCCCGGAAATTCAAGAGGAAGTAGAAGCTATTGAACTCGATTTTCTGATGGATGACTTGCCGAAACTGCTTTCCTCGATGAAAGTCGGTGCAGACAGAATTCAGCAAATCGTTGCATCTCTGCGCACGTTCTCCCGCATGGACGAAGCAGAAATGAAAGCAGTCAACATTCACGAAGGCATAGATAGCACCCTGATGATTTTGCAGCACCGGTTCAAAGCCAAACACAATCATCCAGAAATTGAGGTGATTAAAGAATACGGCAAATTACCGTTAGTAGAGTGTTATGCAGGACAGCTAAATCAAGTATTTATGAATATCTTGAGCAATGCTTTGGATGCTTTGGAAGAACGGGATCTGCGGCGTTCTGCTGAGGAAATGCGGGAACAGCCCAGCAACATCCGCATCCGCACTGAAATATCGCCAGCGGGCAAGGTAATCATTCGGATTGCTGACAACGGGCCGGGAATACCGGAGACTGTGGGCAGTCGGCTTTTTGACCCGTTTTTTACCACTAAACCTGTGGGTAAAGGCACTGGGATGGGCTTGTCAATTAGCTATCAAATTGTTACAGACAGACACAACGGGTCGCTGAAATGCACTTCTTCGCCGGGACAGGGTACAGAATTGGCGATCGAAATTCCGCTCAAAGCTAATTGTTAATGGGAATGGGGGAGGGAGAATTGAGAATTGGGAATTGGGAATTGCGAAAGCGTTACGGTGCGTCAGTTTGGTAATTCTCAATTATACCGAAAATCTAATTTTGATGCACTATTTATTCCCTAGTGCGTCAGTTTTGAGATTCTGAATTTGTAGCAAATATCTCCCTAGCTGAGGTACCATACTTCACTTTATTACCAATTACCAATTACCAATTACCAATTTCCCATTCCCCATTCCCCATTACCAATTTGTACCTCAATCACTTGAGAATTGCTCTATTACCGAGATTTATCAGCATTTCTGTCACTGCGGAACTGTCCAAAGGTTTAGAAAACCAATATCCCTGAGCTAATTCGCAGCCTAGTTCTCGAAGCTGTGCTAACTGTTCGGCTGTCTCCACACCTTCGGCGATCGCATTCAATCCCAAATTGTGAGCCAAAGTCACAATCGCCCGGACAATCTGCAAAGGCTGACCCCCGCCGTCACCGTTTTCGACAGCCCCCAAGCGACTCACAAAAGATCGATCGATCTTCAGCGTATCCAGCGGAAAGCGGTGCAAGTAACTCAAAGACGAATAACCAGTACCGAAATCGTCGATCGACAATCGAATATTTCTATTTTTTAATTGGGCGAGCACAATATTGGCTTTCTTCACATTTTCCACGAGCGCGCTTTCAGTAATCTCCAATTTTAAACAGCTCGGAGCGCAGCCAGTTTCTGCTAAAATTTCATCTATTTGCTCGATCAAATTCGCCAGACCTAACTGTTTCGGAGAAAGATTGACGCTCATTGTTAATTGCGAAGGATCGATAATTGGTAATTGAAAATTGGGAATTGGTAACTGGGAACTTGTATTGAAGGTAGCCGAAGTATTGGTAATTGGGTATTGGGAATTGGTAACTGGGGAGTGGAAATCGGTAATCGGGAATTGGTAACTGGAAATTGGTAATTTTTTACCGATTGTTTCTTCCCTGTTCCTTCTTCCCTGTTCCTCATTCTCTCTATTCCTTAAATCAGTTAAATTCCGTAGATTGCCCGTTGCCCTCTTCCCTCTTCTTTCTTCATTCTTCCTTTTTCTGACTTCCATCGAACTTCTTCCATCTTCCTCGGTTAACATTTCTTGCCAAAGGCGCAATTGCTGACAAGCTTCCCGCAACACCCAGGCTCCCAGAGGCACGATCAAACCTGTTTCTTCAGCTACAGGAATAAAAGTAGACGGCGGCACTAGACCCCGAACCGGGTGATGCCAGCGCACCAAAGCCTCAAAACCCTCGATCGCACCGCTGGCGATCGAAACAATCGGTTGGTAGTGCACAATAAAGTGCGAAGATTGATCCTTGCTTTCCCCTAATTCCTCCTTGCCCAAAATAGCCAACCGCAGGTCATTTTCTAACTGCAACAGCGACATAGTTTGGTCGTGCATCGCCAAATTAAACACCTCGTGGCGGGCCTTGCCCAAAGCTTTAGCGCGGTACATAGCGATGTCAGCATCGCGTAGGAATTCTTCCGGGTGAGTGTAGAGATTCGATTCGCCACTCTCGGCGGTTTCGCCTACACTGAAAACAATGCCAATGCTAGCAGTGGTAAATACTTCGTGCCCTTCGATATGAAACGGCATCGTCAGTTCTTTTTGTATCTTTTTAGCTGCTAGGGTCGCGTCGCTGAGGCTCTGAATGTGGTCTAGCAGGATGGTGAATTCGTCTCCCCCCAGCCTAGCCACGGTATCAGAAGCCCGCACGCAGGTTTGCAGCCGATCCGCGAGGGCGACTAGGAGTTTGTCTCCTAAAACGTGTCCTAAAGAATCATTAACTACTTTGAAGCGGTCTAAATCTAGGAAAAGTAAACCAAATTTGTAATCGGGGGACTGATTGGATCGGCGGATGGCTTGTCCTAGCCTGTCGATGAACAAAACACGGTTGGGCAAACCTGTCAGCGCATCGTGAAAAGCGCCGTGCAGCAGTTGCCGTTCTACTCGCTTGCGCTCGGTGACATCTCGGATAATAATCTGGGCGGCGGTCAAGCCTTGATAAGTAGCGGGGATGCCGACAACTTCAACGTCTATTATTTGTCCGTCGAGCCGCATCAGTTTTTGTTCGGCAAGGTCGATCGGCTTATTTTCTTTCTCGACTAGCCGGATGCGCTCTCTGGCTGTTTCCACATAGTTTGGATGGACGAAATGCAATACCGGAAAGCCGATTAGGGCATCGGGAGAGCTCGCACCCAGGAGTTTAGCGCCGGCAGCATTGATGTAGGCGATTCTCCCTTGACTGTGAACGGCGATCGCTTCAGGAGATAGTTCTACTAAACGGCGATAGCGTTCTTCACTTTCTTGGAGAGATACTATCAACTCGCACCGCTCTTTTTCAGCCTGCTGGCGTTCGACTTCCATTTGGTGAACCGCCAGAATTTTACCGATGCTTTGAGCCATCAATTCTATGATTTCTATTTCCTCGTACTTGAATTTTTTTTTCTTTATTTCTGGCGAACTAAAACTTAAAGTTCCGTAGGTTTTATTGTTAACAAATATCGGCGTCCCGATGTAAGATTCTGATTTGCAGCTTTGATAAGCTGGATGTTCGCGCATCTCTCTGTCGGCTCCTATATGAGAATACGCAACTGTTTTGTTGAGCTTAATGACTGCGGCGCAGTAAGTATCGCTGAGGTTCAATTCTAAGCCTCGCACGAAGTATCCTAAATCTGTTTTCGCTGCCTGCACAATAAAAGTTTCGCTCTCAACTTCAGCCATGATTCCTATAGAAAGTCCAAACATCAAACAGCCTGCTGTTAGATAATCGTCAACCAGTTCTTCAAAGTTTTGATAATGATAAGTTGTAATCCGGTGCAAGTGTTTGAGATTAGCGCTAAAAGCTGCTAAAGCTTGAGAATTTAAAAATAATTCTTCTTCCGAGCGCTGGCGGTCGGTAATGTCTGTTTGCACTCCAATAAAGTGGGTTAAGTGCCGCCGCGAGTTGTAAACTGGAGCGATCGACAGTTCGAGCCAAAAAGGCGTGCCGTCTTTCCTAAAGTTGCGCAGGATAACTTGAGATTCTCTCCCTTCTTCAATCGCAACTCGCAATTGTTTGGCAGCGGCGGTGTCCCTGTCGGCGCCCTGCAACAATCGGCAATTTTTCCCCATTAACTCGTCTCTGCTATAACCGGTGATCCGCTCAAAACTGGGATTGACATAAATAATCGGATTATCTCCAACGGTCGCGTCGGTGATTGCAATGCCGTTGCTGCAACTTTCGATCGCCCGTTCCATCATTTGTAAGCGTTCTTGCGATATGATGCGCTCGATCGCCGCGGCTAATACGTTGGCGATCGCTTCTACAAAATAAACGTCATCTTGACTGAAAACCCGCCCTTGGCTGGTATGCACCCCCAAAATGCCCCAGGCCGGCGAGGAGGAACTGTTCGCTGGTTCTGCTTGTCCCCAGTTGCTTCCCACTCCCCGATTGCCGGGAATGATGACAGTGACGCCGCTGACAGCCCGGTGGTTGTGCAGCAGCGGCAACTCGCTAAAGCGCGTTTCCACGCGCAAATCTTCGACGATAGTCGGTTCGCCCACTAGCAATGTGTAACCTGCTTGCGATCGGGCAGAAGCGGTAACAGTAGCGCTGCCGACGAGGCCCGGCTGCCAGCCAACCCCTGCTCGCAGCATAAAAGCATGGCCAGAGGGCAACAGTTCTAACAACTGACAATAATCAACGTCCAGCGTTTGAGCAATTAAAACCGCAGCTTTGTCCATCAGTGCGGACAAATCTGTTTCAGCCAGGGCCTGCTGCCCCAAGTAAGCGACGGCCGCTTGCTGGCGGGCCCGCAAGTGGATTGACGCGAGCAATTCCTGTTCCTTCGCGGCGGCTCGCTTGCGATCGGTAATGTCGCAGAACACCGACAGAACAGCTTTTTCCGACCGCAATGTCAAATACCGCATCGATACAGTTGCCCAAAACAGCGTGCCGTCAGCTTTTTTAAGGCGGACTTCTGTCTCGCGGACGTGTCCGTTGTCGGCGAGCCGCGACAGCAGTTCCTGGCGGTCTGCGGGATTGTGGTAGAACATTTCGGCTTTTTGGCGTTTTATCGACTTGAATTCTGTGAGCCCGAAAGCCTGACGGCATAAATCGTTGCTATAAAGAATTGTGCCGTCCGCCAGACTGCTGACTATCAGGGGCATCGGCATTGAGTTGGCGATCGTCAGCAGTAATTCTGTCGTTCCTTGCAGCTCTTGATACAAGTCTGACTTGGAGGCACAGCCCTGACAGTCTTCAGAGTTTTCAGGGATAAAACTTTCCATTTGTTAACCGATCCATTAGCAGGACAACTTTTTTCAACTTGCGGTAAATGACGATTTCAGATGCAGAGCATTGGTAACAACTGAAGACTTAATTTCATTTGTCAATCAGTAATATTACTCAAAAAAACTGCTTTTCTAGGAGTGGAAATTGGCGATTTGGGAGTGAGCGGGCATAAATATGGCGCTCGGCATAATTCCTCGATCGCCCGAATGTGGTTTTTCTACTCAAAATCCGAGTAAAATTTGAGCATAATTGCTGATTGACAAATGTTTCCCTAGCTTAACTTGTTAGAAATGGATGCAGAGGACGATCGACAGTAGCCCACAACACATTAATCTTAACCAGAACAATACCAATGAACGCCTTAAACTGCTCGGCTGGAGTTTGATACGATCCAATCTCGGTCGAGAGCACATCTGTCTTTGGTATGAAAATCTACAGTTTTTAAACTTGCGTTAAGTTTTTATGTATGGCGAGGTACTTTACCCAATCAGCAGCGGAAGCTCCTAATCTAAAAAGTAAAGTCACCTGCTTGCCAACCACCGAATACTATCCGAGGAGAGAGGAGAAATGCTTGAATCTTACCGCCGTACCGCTGCCGAACGGGCCGCTTTGGGAATTCCACCGCTGCCGCTAGACGCCCAGCAAACGTCGGAATTGTGTGAACTGCTGAAAAATCCGCCGGCAGGAGAAGAAGAAACCTTAATAGAATTATTGCGCGATCGCGTCCCGCCCGGAGTAGACAGCGCCGCCTACGTCAAAGCTGGTTTTTTAACCGGCGTTGCTAAAGGCGAAATCCACAGCCCCCTAATTGCTCCCAAATGGGCAGTTTACCTGCTGGGGACAATGATGGGCGGTTACAACGTGCAATCTTTAATCGATTTGCTCAATCCCACTGCCGAAACCGCCATTGGCGCTACCGCCGCCCGAGCCTTGAGCAAAACCCTGTTAGTATTCGACGCCTTCCACGACATTCTGACTTTATCCGATACCAATCCCTACGCCAAGCAGGTAGTCGATTCTTGGGCTGCAGCCGAGTGGTTCACCAGCCGCCCCGTACTGCCGGAAGTCATTACCGTTACAGTCTTCAAAGTTCCCGGAGAAACGAATACTGACGACTTGTCGCCAGCACCTCATGCTACCACCCGGCCGGATATTCCCCTGCACGCTTTGGTGATGCTGGAAAGTAAGATACCAGGAGCTCTGCAAACGATCGCAGAGTTGAAGCAAAAAGGCCATCCCGTAGCCTACGTCGGCGATGTTGTCGGCACCGGTTCCTCGCGGAAATCGGCGATTAATTCGGTGCTGTGGCACATTGGCAATGATATTCCGTTTGTGCCGAACAAGCGCAGCGGCGGTTATATTTTAGGAGGTGCGATCGCCCCGATTTTCTTCAATACCGCTGAAGATTCCGGCGCTTTGCCGATCGAATGCGATGTCTCCAAAATGGAAACAGGAATGGTAATTACCATCCATCCCTACAAAGGCGAAATCACCAACGAAGCCGGAGAAATCATCTCCACCTTCACCCTCAAACCCGACACAATTCTAGACGAAGTTCGCGCCGGCGGCCGAATTCCGCTATTAATTGGACGCACTTTAACCGACAAAACCCGCGCAGCTTTAGGACTAGAACCCAGCACTATTTTCACCCGCCCGACTATTCCCACCGATACAGGCAAAGGCTTCACTTTAGCACAAAAAATGGTAGGCAAAGCTTGCGGTTTGTCCGGCGTTCGTCCCGGTACATCTTGTGAACCAGCCATGACAACAGTCGGCTCGCAAGATACCACCGGGCCGATGACTCGGGACGAATTGAAAGAACTTGCTTGTTTGGGATTTAGCGCCGATTTGGTAATTCAAAGTTTCTGCCACACCGCCGCTTATCCCAAACCAGTTGATGTCAAAACTCACCACGAATTGCCGGATTTCATGGCACAGCGGGGCGGCATAGCTTTGCGGCCAGGAGACGGCATTATTCACTCTTGGCTGAACCGAATGTTATTGCCAGATACAGTGGGAACTGGCGGCGATTCTCACACTCGTTTTCCTTTAGGAATTTCCTTTCCTGCGGGTTCGGGATTGGTGGCTTTTGCTGCTGCTTTGGGCGTCATGCCTTTGGATATGCCGGAATCGGTATTAGTGCGGTTTAAAGGTGAATTGCAGCCGGGAGTAACGCTCAGGGATGTTGTGAATGCAATTCCCTATGTGGCAATTCAAAAAGGTTTGCTAACCGTCGAGAAACAGAACAAGAAAAACATCTTTTCTGGGCGGATTATGGAGATTGAAGGTTTGCCGAATTTGAAGGTCGAGCAGGCTTTTGAATTGACCGATGCGACGGCAGAGCGTTCTTGCGCCGGATGCACGATTAAATTGAGTGTAGAGACTGTTTCCGAGTACATTCGTTCCAATGTGGCGCTGCTGAAAAATATGATGGCGCGGGGCTATCAAGATGCGCGGACGATGATGCGCCGGGTGGCGAAGATGGAGGAATGGCTGGCTAATCCGGTGCTGATGGAGGCTGATGCTGATGCGGAGTACGTTGAAATCATCGAAATCGATCTGAACGAGATTAAAGAGCCAATTGTGGCTGCTCCCAACGACCCGGATAATGTTAAGTTGTTGAGTGAGGTTGCGGGCGATCGGGTTGACGAAGTATTTGTCGGTTCTTGCATGACAAATATCGGTCACTACCGCGCCACTGCGAAGGTGTTAGAAGGTGCAGGGGAAGTGAAAACTCGCCTGTGGATTTGTCCGCCAACTCGGATGGACGAACAGCAACTCAAAGAAGAAGGTTATTACAGCATTTTTGGAGCTGCTGGAGCTCGCACAGAAATGCCCGGATGCAGTCTTTGTATGGGAAATCAAGCGCGGGTTAAAGATGCGACAACGGTGTTTTCAACTTCTACTCGCAACTTTAACAACCGCATGGGCAAAGACGCGCAAGTTTATCTCGGCTCGGCGGAATTGGCTGCCGTTTGTTCGCTGTTAGGTAGAATTCCCACAGTCCAAGAATACAACGACATTGTGTCAAAAAGAATCGATCCTTTTGCTAGTGATTTGTATCGGTATTTGAATTTCGATCAAATTGCTGGTTTTGAGGATGAAGGACGAGTGATTGCTTTGGAAGATATGCCTCGCATTGAGGATCTTTTGGGAATTCCCGATGGTGTGTTGAGCAAGTAATTTCATCGAAACTCAGCGAACTGCTTATTTTGAAATGCAGATGAACGCAGGTGTACGCAGATGAATTTTATCTGCGTTCATCTGTGTTAATCCGCTGACATCTGCGGTTACAACAAATCCCATAATCTCCATAAATCATCCCCCGTTTTTTGTTTAAAATATAAGTAGAGGCGAGTTCGATCGCCAATCTCTAATTCCTATCGAGGATATCGACCTGCCAATTCCTATAAATCCGCTTGAGGAGAAAAAAAGTATGTCTGAACGAGCTTTAATCACTGAAAACCCAGAGACACCAACTTCAGCGCCAGAAATTCGCATTGGTAATGAAATGGTAGAGTTTCTCAGTGTAATTCAGCAAACTCCGAGAGAATATTGGCCTAATTTGCTTAAAATGATGAGGTTATTTCTGGAAACTGTGACAGTTAAGCCAGGATTGTCGGAACCCGCCGAGACACCTGAAAATGTAGATTTTACTAAACAGTCGAAGGAGGAAAGTATCAAAAGAAATCAAAAAAATATGAGGATTGCAATACTAGCGGGGCAAAGGAAAGGAAATGAGGATAACGAAAAACCAGAAATTATCGATTCTTTACAGCAGCACGAAGCTTTGAGCAAGCTGTTACAGTCTTGGATAGACGATGGAGATGAACAGGAACAAACAGAAACCGCTGAAGTTCTCCGCAAGGCACTAGAAGAAAACCCGGTGCATATATAGTCCATGAGCAGAATAGTTTTGTTAGATTCTGGACCTTTAGGAATTGTTACAAATCCCAAAGCCGCCTCTCCTTTATCTCAAGAGGGTAAAGTCTGGCTGCAATCTTTGCCGCTAAAAGGTTACATTGTCATGCTTCCTGAAATTGCTGATTATGAGGTGAGGCGCGAATTAATTCGTGCAGATAAAACGGCAGGTATTAGACGACTCGATCAACTTAAATCGCAAATCCCCTACCGTCCTTTGACTACCGAGGTAATGCTTCTAGCGGCTCAGTTGTGGGCGGATGCACGAAACAGAGGAAAGACAACAGCAGAACCCAATGCACTTGACGGGGATGTGATTCTGGCGGCTCAAGCAATATTGGAAGTAAATGCAGGCAATGAAGTGGTGATTGCGACAACAAATGTGGGTCATTTGTCTCAGTTTGTGGATGCTCGCGAATGGCGATTAATCTCATGAAGCTGGATTCTGGGATAAAAACTCAGGAATGAACTCGTTAGCGAAGGTTGCAGAAGCCGATCGCACTTACGGACTTACCCGCTTACCCTATCCCTGATATACTGTTAACTACAGCTATTTTTGCAGACACCGTTAGCGAGATAAATAGGATGGTGGAAACAGTGGACACAATCGAAAAAATTGACGATCGCACACAAACCCGGTTTTGGGGCAAAGTTACAGTCATAGACGCGGGCGATCGTTACAAGATCAATCGCATTGAAGTCAAACCGGGACACCACATCAGCACCCAAATGCACTATCACCGCAGCGAGCACTGGGTTGTCGTCTCCGGTACCGCTAAAGTTATCTGCGACGACAAAGAGACGATTCTCATGCAGAAACAGTCAACCTACGTTCCGATGAATACTGCTCACCGCGTCGAAAATCCAGGCGTTATTCCCCTGGTGATGATTGAAATCCAAAATGGCGAATACCTCGGCGATGATGACATTATCCGCTTCGCCCAAGATACTCAGGAAGAAGATTGAGCCGACATCAAAATATGAAGCAATCGCAGATGCCAGCGAAAAGCTTCTCGCACCGAACAACGATCCGCGCAGCGACCGGAAACGAGATAAATCCTACAAATAAAAAAAATGTAGGGGCAATTTCAGAATTGCCCCTACATTATTATATTAAGCTTTTTAAGCACCAGAGTTTGATATAGCAATTGGCGATCGTCCTACGGCAGAGAAGCGTTTTTCAAATCTACATTTGCCATATTGGCATTCTTTAAATTAGCACCGGTCAAGTCGGAACCGTTCAAATTTGCACCGTTCAAATTTGCATTGGTCAAATTTGCATCCCGCAAGTTGACTCCCAGTACGTCTATTCCCGATACACTGCCACCTCTGAGGCTGATATCAGCTAAATTCGCAACAGACTGGCGAGCATTTCTCAGGTTCGCACCCGCTAAATCGGCGCTTTCTAAATTAGCACCGATTAAATTAGCGCTGGTGAGGTTGGTATTTTTCAAACTAGCAATTACTAAACCGGCCAGACTCAGATTAGCGCGGCTCAAATCAGCACCCTCCAAATTGGCACCGTGCAATTTAGCCCCAATTAAACTCGCACCTTGCAATTTAGCTTTTTTCAGATTTGCTTCGTTCAATTTGGCTTCGTTCAAATTTGCACCGTTCAAATTTGCACCCCGCAGATTCGCACCGCTCAAATCTGCTCCGCTCAGATCCGTACCAGCAAGTTGCGCTCCTGTCAAGTCACATTTGGTACATTTTTTAGTTTCTAATAGTTGCTTGACTTGTGATACGTTTTCAGCTTTTACTCCAGAGGCAAAACCGATCGCAATCAGTAGCCCTGTTGTTGTTAAAATTCCAAGTTTCATATACTTACCCTCAGCAATATCTCTCTTTAATAATATCCCACATTTTTTGAGAGGGTTGGGTGATGGGTCTCTTTCATAAACTGTGACAATCATCACCCTGTTGTGCAGAAAATATGCAATAATAATTGACGTTTCAACTCCTGCAAATTCTTGTAAAGAATTATTGCTTTTTCAGGAACCAAAAAGGAAAAGATTGTGTCGGTTCTAAACGGACGCCGGTAATATTTTTCTGAGCAAAGGTATAGTCCTTATCCTGCCAAAGAGGGATAAAAGGTACATCTTGACCCAGTATATCTTGAATTTCGGCAAAGAGGGCTTTGCGGGTTTGAGGGTTTGGTTCTTTTCGTTGCTTGTCGATCAGTTGATTTACCCGCTCGTTATAATAAAACGAACCCTGACCTTGACTAGCACCCTTTTCACAGCCCCCGGCGGCCGAACCGGTGGCACAATCCAAAAACGGCTGAATATAATTGTCGGCGTCGAAAAAGTCGGCATACCAATCAACTAAAACGGCAGGATAAATCCCCTTCTCTATATTTTGAAACAAAGTCGGAGATTCAACGCTGTTAATTTCAACCTGCATCATCCCGTCCATTTTGAGTTTAGCTTGCGCCTCGATCGTACTTGCCACTAAAGCTCGTTTTGTGGAAGCTGAAGGATACCAAATTTGCAGAACAAAAGGATTTGCGGCCGAGTATCCCGCTTTCGTTAAAAGTTCCTTAGCCTTTGCAGTGTTGGCATCGCCGTACAGTTCTTTAAAAATCGGTTTTTGAACGTCGAAGGTTGTGGGAATCAAACTGTAAAGCGGTTGTGCTTGTCCCCGCAGTACGCGATCGTTAATCAGCGGGCGATCCATCGCTGCGGCGATCGCCTGTCTCACTTCTAACTTATCCAGCGGTTTAGATTTGGTATTCAGCGTCATGTAACTAACCGTACTGCTTTCCCCGGCGATTTCCTGCCATTTGCCTTGTTTTGCTCCCTCGTCCAAGCTGCGAACTTGGTCTGCATCCATAGACAAATAAGCCACATCGACTCCACCAGTCCGAAAACTATTGAACAAATTTGACGAACTAGAAAGCAGCAAAAGGTCAATTCCTTGATTAACTGGTTTTTCTCCCCAATACTTGTCAAACACGTCAAACTTGAGAGAATCGCTGCCGTACTTCGCTAACTTGTAGCGTCCAGTTCCTACAAACGTATCGGGTTTAAATTTACCCTCCCCAATCTCGTAGGCTTTTGGAGAAACTGCACAAATACCGGCAAATGTCAACAGGGAAGGAAAAGCAGCAAAAGGCTTTTTGAGTTGAAAAGTTAATTCGTATTCGCCCGTCGCTTTCACAGATTCTACTGCATCGCTCAACAAGAAAGCAGGACGGCCGGCATTTTTGATAAACCGCTGCAAGGAAAATTCCATTGCTGCGGCGTTAAACGGTGTGTCGTCGTGAAAAATAACGCCTTGACGCAAGGGGATTGTATATGTCAACCCGTCTTGGCTAACTTTTGGAAGTGCTGTCGCTAAGTGGGGAATTAACTCAGTAGTTCCCGACTTGTAAGTGTAGAGAGTATCGCCCAAATTTTGCAGCAGTTGCCCCGATATAATTTCGTAAGCGTCCGCAGGGTCGATCGTCCGCAATTTCAAGGTTGTGCCAATAGTAACGCGGTTATTAACATTTTCGCCGCTCGCATTCACCGATCGATTGGCTCTCTGTCCGCAGCTTGCAGTTAACAAGCAGCACAGACAGAACAGAGCTATAGCTTTAATCACTGAAGGTTTTATAGATATTCTAGGCTGCTGCTTGTTGATTCTCATTGTCTTTTTTTGACACTCCAAATTACTCATAATATTATCACAAAACTCCGGAGAGTTTCAGGGTTTACTCGTGGGTGGGCTAGAAACTTGGTTTTTAGCAAAGCTCCTAGGTTTATTAACGAGCAATATAGTCGGAAACCGGATTTCTGAAGTCGCGAGTGCGATCGCCTCCGCTGGCATTTTGAGTTCCTAATCTGAAACTCTTGGTTTTTCCATACCCTGTGCCTCGGCAAGGGTTGCCCTGATACCGATCGCCTTGAAACCGTCATTCTACGGTTGGTAATCAAAAACTGTCCGAGGTGTTGACTAATGACTAATGACTAATGACTAATGACTAATAACTTGCTTTAAATTCCTTTGAGGAGCGATCGCCAATCCCGACAGCGTTTCAGGTAAATACGAGCTACCGGATCGCTGGGATTTTTCCGCAAACACTCTTCAAACAATTTTCCCGCTTCCCGGAATTCCTTGCGATCGCACAGTAACATAGCTTCAGTATATACGGGCAAATTTGCTAGCTTAGCCGACCTAATTTCTGGCGGATCGGCATCAAATACCTCATAGACTACGACGTATTGAGATTTTCCTTTTACCTGTACTTTATCCACAATCCGAATAGCATAATCAGCCGGATTTCGCAACCGTTGCAAAGTCTGCTGAGAAATTAACAGAGGTACGCCGTAATCTTTGGTCAATCCTTCAATTCGAGATGCCAAATTAACAGCATCGCTAATCACAGTGCTGTCCATTCGGCTTTTACCCCCGACTGTCCCCAGCATCAAAGAGCCAGAATTGATGCCAATGCCAATTTGAATTGGGATGTAGCCGACTTTTTGACGGTGTTCGTTGTAATTAGTTAGGGTATTTAACATTGCAATACCCGCTTTAACTGCATCATCTGCACAGTCGCTAAACAGAGCCATAATTGCATCGCCGATGTATTTGTCAATAAACCCGTTATTGCTAGTAATGGCAGGCTCCATCCGCGAAAGGTAAGCATTGATAAATTTAAAATTTTCTTCCGGCGTCAGAGTTTCCGAAAGCGCCGTGAAGTCGCGAATATCCGCAAACATTACCGACATTTCCTGCTGCACTTGGTCGCCTAAATTGACATCTATAATACTTTCATATCCCAACAAATGTAGAAATTGATGTGGCACAAATCGCCCGTATGCATCAGTTAAGTCTAATTCGGCAGCTAGGGATTCTAGGGATTTATTCAATTTTAGATGGCGCTCAGCTTCAGATTGTTTTCGTTCCGTGATATCTTGAAAAACTGCGATCGCAAAAGCAACTTTGCCACCCTCATCAAAAATTGGCGTTCCCAAAATCTCAACGGAAACTTTCTTATCGGGTTGATGAATTTCAAGATCGTCAGATTTCGCGCTTTCGCCCCTCAAAGCTCGGACGATCGGCAAATTCTCGTAAGGGTAAATAGTATCAGTTCCCGCGATATAAATCTGATAACTTTCTGACAAATCCTCAACTGCATTTAACGGCAAAACCCCTTTACCGAATAACTGCTTTCCGGCGTGATTGACGTAGTAAGGTCTGCCTCGAGCATCGAGGACGGCCACGCCTATCGGAATCGCTTCCAGAAATTTAGCCAGCTTGATTTCGCCTTCTCGCACCGCCTCCAATGCCCGATAGCGCAACTCTGTTTCAATCGTATCTGAATGTTCTGCAGTAGTTTCCAGCAAGATTTCCAGATCCGCTTTTTCCTCCTTCAAGTCTTCCACTTGCTGGCGCAATCTTTCTATCTCTAAAAGTAGGTGTTCTCTAGATGGTTCTTCTTCCAGCATAACCTGAGAATTTGCGCCTCGACTAACAGAAAATTGCTCAACAGCCCGTACCCTAAAAGTAATCGTGTGTCTATAGTAATTCCAACTGCAAACCAGGCATCAGGCGCTGGAAATTCTTCAAAGATTTACCTTGCCAAGCTATGCGTTGGGAACCTTGTACTGCCATTTGCACCCGAGCTTTTTGTCGCACCTCGATAATAAACTTCGACAGCATATTGATGCCACCACTGTTCAAAAATTCTAACTGCTGCAAATTGAGGGTTATTTTCGTCTGTTCCACGTCGGCTACCTTGCCCAGAAACTGCATTATCGGTGCGTACTCCGCAGGCCCCCTCAGCCTGAGAGAGCCAAAAAAACTCACGGTTGCCGTTGCTGGATCGTAACAGATCCGGTAATCTTCTGTCTTAATTTCCATTGTCGCAAAAAAAATTTCCTTAGATATTATCGATCGTCAGCGTTGCTTATACTGTTAATTGCACCATAGTTGTCACCGCAATTACTTCCGGGTCTTTTTGTACGGTCTGGAATTTCCAGCCAATTTTGGCGGTATAATCGGTGAGCATGGTCAACAAACCCAATCCAGAATCGATACATTTTTCGTCAGCAGCATTTTTTTCCAACTGTTGAATGTAAAGCTCGCTCGGCTCGGAGGCCAGCAACTGCTGAATGTAAGCCTGAAACTTTTCCACAGCTTGCGGAGAGATACTGTTAGCAACTGAGAAAATCACTCTGTCGCTCTCTAATTGCAGTTTAATGTCGATCGGGTACTCCGAGGTTTCATCATTAAACTTCATAGCATTTTCTAATAACTCGTTAGCAATGTAGCTAACGGCGCTTTTCACTTCAGCTTGTCTTTCAATTGTCGAGGGATCGTCTTCATTTCCCGGAAAAAAAGTCGTCAAGTAGTCAGCCAGAAAATCAGCCGACAAACCGTTGTTCCGCCACCGCTGCTTCAGGGGGATCGAACTCGGAGAAAAGCCAATTATTAAGTATTCTTGGCTAGCTGACTGCTCGATGAAATCGCCGAAAGTCTGAATCATATCGATGTGAGAGGTAAAGTTTGAGAAGAGAAACATTACTGTATATATTTTAAGCTTGAGAAGAGAGATTTAATTAACTATTTTGTTTGAGTACCAGCAATGTGAAGTCATCAAAAACTTTTTGTTCGCCGATGTGCGATCGCACGTCCTTAATTACAGCGTGGCTGATTCCGGCAGTGGAACGCTGCCAATTAATCTCTATTACCTAAATTAACCTATCTAAAGCATAAAGCACTTTATCAATATTTTCAGCTTCCGTAATCCCGTCAGTGTACAGCACAAGCACATCTCCTGAATGCAACTGCACAATTTTTTCAGCAACAAATTCAGCAATATCTGCATCCAGCCAGATCGGGAAACCCAAATCGACCGTATCAAACCGCTCGACAGAACCGTCTGCTCGAAAGAGTAATTAGTTGCGCTCTTTCTTCGGGTGTGGCATCGGAATGCAGGCTAATTTTATGAGAAATTAGCCTAATCTCTGACAAGATTTTTTGCATCTCTGGAAGCTTCAGCAAAGTAGCATTCATTAAATAATAGGTATCCAAATCTGGAGCTGAAATCTGATTGGAAGTATCGCAGACGCGAGCGCTCAGTCTATCAATGTCGCCAGCTAATGGTTGATATACAAAATTTTAATTTTCTAAACTCCACTGACTGTGGCGAAGTTTGAAGTTTTGCCAATCTTGATAAAGCTTAATAAACTTTGAATACAAATTAATAGGTTTCGGAGCTGGATCTCGGTATTGACCAGGGATTGAAAGTTCGCGTCCATCTTAGCTTCTAAATCAGCTCTCGTATCTGGCAGGCTTAAATTTGTATTTAAAGGCTGATAATTTAAGAGTTGAAGTTTCGGTATGTATTCCCTCCACTGGCGCAGCCAGCGCAGGTATTGATTTCTGTAGATTTCTTTTGGGAAAAAATCAACCCTGCTGTTAATTTCCGAAATCAGCAGGTACATGACCAAGGTTAACGGTATTGCAAATATGAAACCGATTAAGGTAAATTTTTGAGGATAGCTCAGCCTATTCATTAAATGGATGCCCAGGGATTTTCTGTTCATAGTCGATAGATTTCAACAATATTGTACTAAAAAAGTAGCGATCGCTACTAAAGTAGTTTCGAGGACGATCGCTCTAAAAAACCACAATGCTAATACAATTAATCAGCTATCGCTGATTTAATTTCTAATGCGTTTTCGTCCTGTTGCAACAAATTTTGTGGCATCTCTGTGATATCCTTGGCTCAGCTCGCCTCCCACAGTCTAAAACACCTTTAGCAGTTTTGGAACGATGAATAGTTATTTGTACTGAAATTTTTGGGCAGAATTATATGCTTTTAAGAATATTTACTTAAGCATAAATTTTTCTTAATACCCCCAGACTAAGGGTAAAAATTAAGTAATAACTGGGTAGTGCAAGTTTCCTGATACACAAGTGCCCGCAGCGAGTAGAAAATACTTGGGCCGCACCAGCAGTCAAGTCGGTTCTGCACAAAGGAACCAACAGCACCACCAACAGTGTCTCAATCAGTATCTGCAGTTGAGTGTTCAGGAGCGATTGCGCATTGTGTAAAGTGAGGCAGAAAGCATATGATGAAACGAATCTCCAAAAATAACTCTCAAAACAATCAAAACCGAGACCAAAAGCAGCCCAATCCTTTAATATTGGCTTTGGTGCTAACAGGAATTCTGGCGTGGGAAATGTATCCGGCGCTAAGACAAACCGCAGCAGCTAACGCGGGCGCTCTCAAACATTCCCTCAGCCTGTTGGAAAGCCAACCACAGCAAATCGCGCAGCAATTTTCCGCTGCCGCGATGCCCCAAAAAATCAGCTATTCGGTATTTGCACTCAATAGTCTAATTTCCGAACCGGGCAATTTGGCCGAGGGTACGCGCCAAAATCCCCCGAACCAATTGCCCGCAACTGTAGCAGCAGCAGTTCGCCAAAACTTGTCGCGCTCCACTGGCATTGCTGCTGACAAGTTGAAAGTAACTGAATCGAGCAGACAAAGTTGGTCAAATACTTGTTTAGGACTCGCAAAAGCTGATGAAATTTGCGGTCAAATGATTGTCAAAGGTTGGCGGGTTGTGGTTTCTGATGGTAGGCAAACTTGGGTTTACCGCACTAATGCTAGGGGAAATGTGTTGCGCTTGGAAAAGAAAGTTAGGTAAATTTACCCTTGTGAAATGAAAAATAAATTTCCTTTTGGAACAGGCTTTCGGGCCTGTTCCAAAAAGAGTGAGTTTTTTGTGGGTGGGGATCACAAACAGGCAAGATGCCTGTGAAGCGAAGAGTGTGTTTTTTTTGTGGGTGGTTTCTTGTGGGGTGGGCTTCTAGCCCGCCCCTTGCCTTAATTTGGGAGTTGGTTTCTTTCGATAATGCCGCCGCCCAAGAGCAGGTCTCCGTCATACCAAACAGCCGCTTGTCCGGGGGTAACGCTCAACTGCGGTTCGTCAAAAATTAACTTAACTCTTGTACCGCCGGCTTTTTCTTCTCCCGCAGTTTCCAGGGGAATTACAGTCGCTGAGACGGGGTGCGATCGATATCGAATCTGTACCTGAGCCCGAATCGGAGCCATCGGCGCAGCCACAGAAACCCAATTCACTTTCTGGACAGTACATTCAGATTCTACCGCCAACTGCCGATCGCCCACAACTACCCGATTGCCAGCAGCATCGAGTTCAATCACGTACAGCGGTTCCGGTGCAGCAATCCCGAGTCCCTTCCGCTGGCCGATGGTGTAGTGGTGCACGCCGTCGTGCTGTCCGAGCACCCGCCCTGACTTGTCCACAATGTCACCCTTTTGCGGCGCAATGTACTTATCCAGAAAAGCCCGCATCGAACCGTTACTTTCCACTAAGCACAAATCCTGACTTTCCGGCTTATCAGCAGTTTTCAAGCCAAATTCCGCCGCAATTCTGCGAGTTTCAGTCTTGGTAATTTCCCCCAAAGGAAACTCCGTACCCGCCAGCAAATCCTGTGTTAGATCGTACAAGAAATAAGACTGATCTTTAGCAGGGTCGATCGCCCGCAGCAACTGATAGCGACCAGTAGCAGCATCGTAAGTAATCCTAGCGTAGTGCCCTGTAGCAATTTTTTCAATTCCGAGTTCTTCGCGAGCATACTTGAGCATCGGGCCGAACTTCACAGTTTTATTGCACTGCGAACAAGGCAGAGGCGTAATTCCTGCGCTGTAACCTTCCACCAAATAATCGACAATACTTGCCTGAAAGACCTCGCGGCTGTCAACAATGTGGTGGGGTACGCCCAAATCTTCGCAAATTTTAGCTGCATCGACCATTCCCTCAGAGCAGCACTGACCTTTGCCCTTCATCAACCACAGCGTTAAACCCACCACTTCATATCCCTGATGGTGTAAAATTGCGGCTGCTGCGGAACTATCGACCCCGCCGGAGAGGCCTACAACAATCTTGTTCATGGTTGGAGAGAAATTGCTATTTTACTGTGAGTTAGTTCGATCGAGCTAATTTATTATACCACAAGAATACTACAACTTGCCACTCCTGCTGTTAGCTGAAATTTTAACACTAATATGACTATTGAAAAATTTGTTGTCACCGCCGACCAAATGCGGCAAATAGAAACGAGAATTTTTGCTGCTGGAATGCCAGTCGCAGCTTTAATGGAAAAAGTCGCGGGACTGATTGCTAGACGCATTCAGGAGCTTTTGAAGGGGGAAGGAAGTTCGGCAACAGATTGTATAACGGATGTAACGGATAGAAGGAAGAGGGGAGAAGGGAAAAAGATTGACAATTCTCAATTGCCAGTTATCGGCGTATTGGTTGGGCCGGGACACAACGGCGGCGATGCTTTGGTTGTTGCCCGCGAATTGCACTTTCAAGGGTTCCAAGTAGTTATTTACTGCCCGTTTTCTAAACTAAAAGAACTAACCAAAAATCACGCTGATTATGCGCGCTGTTTAAATATTCCATTTGTTGACAAAATTGACCAGCTTAAAAACTGCGATTTGCTCGTAGATGGTTTATTTGGATTTGGATTAGAACGAGAAATTAATAACGCTACCGCCGCAGCTATTGATGAAATAAATAATTTAACTATACCCATTTTTAGTATAGACATTCCCTCGGGAATTCATACAGATACCGGAGAAGTTTTGGGAATGGCTATCCGGGCAAAACATACATTATGTTTGGGTTTGTGGAAAATGGCATTTCTGCAAGACAGAGCGTTAGAATATATCGGCAGTTCCGAATTAATTGATTTTGATATTCCCGCAGCAGATCTTGCAGCAATATTGGGCGAAACGCCAGCAGTACAACGCATTACAACAGCATTCGCAACTCAGCATTTGCCGTTACCCCGATCGCCAATTTCGCACAAATACACCAACGGTCACTTACTAATGATTGCAGGTTCCCGCCGCTACAGCGGAGCCGCAATTTTGGCAGCATTGGGAGCAAGAGCCAGCGGTGTCGGAATGCTGTCAATAGCTGTTCCTGAGTCGATTAAACCGATGTTGAGCAGTCAGTTGCCAGAGGCATTAGTTATAGGATGTCCCGAAACCCAAAGCGGTGCAATTAGCGAGTTGCCAGTAGCAATTGATTTGAACCTCTATGATGCGATCGCCGCAGGGCCAGGTCTGACATTGGAAGCGGCAATAGCTGTAGAATCTGTACTGGAGAGCGATCGACCTCTCGTGTTAGATGCTGACGGTTTAAATATCCTCGCTCAACTCGGCACAGTCCCCATTTTGTCCGAACGCTCAGCACTGACAATTATCACGCCTCATCCGGGCGAATTCAAGCGTTTATTTCCCGAATTAGCCGACGAAACCGGCGACGATCGAATTGCCGCAACTCAAGCAGCAGCTCAGCTTTGCGGTGCAACGATATTGCTCAAAGGAGCCAGAGTTTGCATAAGTTGGAAGGATGAGGGCGATTCCCTACGGGATAGCTGCGCTTCACGTACCATCACCTACCTCAATCCCGAAAGCACCCCAGCCCTCGCCAGAGGCGGCAGCGGCGACGTTCTCACAGGCTTGTTAGGGGGACTATTAGCAACTGCGCTCGCCCGCAAATCCCCCGCCGAATCAGTTGCTGCAACAGCAGTTTGGTGGCACGCTCAAGCCGGAATCATGGCAGCCAAAGAACGGACGGAATTAGGAGTAGATGCCTTTACTTTGACACAGTATTTAATTCCAGCTTTGCGAGAATTTTCTTAGTAAACAATCAACAGGAGTTGGTAGGGTGCGCACCGCGCACCTTTGTATTTTGTGTACCCACCGCGAACCCTACCCGTTACTTTGTAGTGACGACGGAAGTCCTCATAAAAATCTTACGACAAACCAATGGGTAACTCAAACGAGTGACACTCAAATGAGTGACACTCCAAAAAGTGACTGTGCACTCACAAATCCCACCAGTTATACCTGAAATATCAAAAACCAAAACTTAAATGTTGAGAGGAACCACATTATGTACACCGAAGAAAGAAGCCTGAACAATGAAACTATGGCTCTCGTCGCCGATACTACTTCTCAATCAACTCTTGCATTTGCTGAAACCGCTGGAGTGAACAAACCCACTTTACAAATCGGTTCAACAGGTCAAGCTGTCACGGAACTACAACAGCTTCTATATCATTGGGGATATTATTTCGGCCCGATGGACGGTATCTTCGGCGTCCAAGTTCAAAACGCCGTCAAAGGCTATCAACACCGAGTCTTTTTAAAAGAAGATGGGATTGTGGCTTCTATAACTTGGGAAGCACTATACTCTGGTGCACCTGTGAATATGCCGATCGTCATGAAAGGCAGTTCTGGCAATCCTGTTAAAATTGTTCAGAATGTCTTGAAAATCAATGGATACTATTTCGGTTCGATTGACGGATTCTTCGGGACGATGACAGATGTAGCAGTGCGACAATTACAAATCAGCAAGGCTTTACCGCAAGATGGAATTGTCGGCTATAGAACTTGGCACGCCCTCAGCAAGTTACCGCACTAATAACTGCTTGGATTCACTTTCAGCGATCGCCAAAAATCGGTAGCTCAATTAGGGATTTAGGCTTTGCTTAAGTCCCTAATTATCGTTAAGGGGAAGGCTGGGCGCGGGAAGGGCGATCGCAAATTCTGTTACTGTTCCTGGCGATGAAAAATATTTTTAACTTTCTGGTGTTTTTTGGTTACTATATGGTAGGAAATTGGTAGTCCCCATCGGCTACCTTTCCCTTCAGTTTTAGTTGTAAATAGTTGCACTCAGAAAATTATTATTCCGATACTTACCTAACAAGATTTACGCATGGGGGGCTTATTCCCGGTTTCTACGAAAAATTTCAGGTTGAGTAACGAGAAATCTAGGAATCAACCGGGTTTTTAAGCCAAGCGCGCGCAAGTCCCGAACTAACCTTTGATGAACTTTTCTAATTTTTTAGCCAGCTTCTCCACAATTCCATCCGAAGTACCTCCCGGCGATGCTTCTCCTTCAATACGCTTGACCGCATCCTCTGGAAGATTAAGCAACTGCACTAATTTTTGATAAGCGGCCGCTTCTTCAGCGTTAATTTTTGGTTCGTCGGGAGTGCGAGAACTAGATGAAATCACTTCATAGCCGAGTTGCAAGACTAATTCCTTTTCATCTTGAGTTTCTAGTTGACCGATCAACTCGTCAAGGGGGATATTTTGCATGATGTAATCCCGCAATTCTTGTTGCATTTGTTGTCCGTCGGTATCTGGGGCAAACAAACCGCAAAAGCGATCGAGCATTAAATTAACTTCTTCTGTCGCGAGTTGACCGTCAGCCCATGCCATAGAAGCCACAATTCTCAGCAGATTCATCTGGCGGGGCGTAATTGATGGAGGAGGTGGGGTTTGCATAATCAAAATTGGTAATTGGTAATTGGGAATTGGGAATTGGGAATTGGGAATTGGGAATTGGTAATTGAGCCTGATTCCTTCTTGTCCTTTCTTTCCCTTTCCCCTTCATTTATGTCACAATTTCGATAAAGGAACTCCCAGCCATCCAGTAAAGTTTTGTTTCTGAATAGCGGTGGGCTGTTCCACCGGCACGATCGAGTAACGGCCAGGTCGCGGCGGGGCGAGAGTAACGCGACAAGTCCGCAGTTCGTCTTGGTGAAAAACCGTCACCTCTATTGTGTCCCCGGGCTGATAATCTTTAAGCCTCTCGCCCGCTTGTTCTGAATTTACCCGAAAACCTTCGATCGCCAGCAACTCGTCCCCAGCGTCAATTCCCGCCAATTGTGCCGGAGATCCTACCTCGACAAATTTAACCATTTCCCGCCCGTTTTCCGATCCCAACGTCCAACCGATGCGAGGCGTTTGGTCAGTTTCATCTACCCAAATTTGCAGCCCGAAAGGTTCGAGATATTTGTTGTAAGGTAACTCTTCTGTACCGTCTATATAGCGGGCGAAAAAGTCGCTCAAATCGATGCCGGCGACGGACTCGATCGCACTTTGCAACTCTTCGGGAGTAAAGCCTATTTCTGCAGACAGCGAAGGAGAATTTAACTCTCCGTTGGATGTCAGGTGCGCCGCCTTGGCGTCTGTTTCCGACTTCAGGTCAAAATCGCCATTTTGGGCCGAATTAACATTTCCAAACTGCTGCCACATCAAACGCATCACATCGTCGAGCGATCGCTCGTTGCCGTGTCTGGCTCGAATCAACAAATCGAGCAAAAATGAAACAACTTCCCCTTTTAAATAATAGGAAATCTGCGAATTGTCGCTATTAGCATCCCGGCGATAAAGTTTAATCCAAGCATCCCAGCTCGACTCGCTGACAGGCTGCACGCTCCGCCCCGGAGTAGTCTGCAAGCGATTGATTTCCTTAGCCAGATTTTGAAAGAAACCCTTCACGCCGTAGATCCCAGCTCGAAAAGGAATTACCAAATCGTAATAACTGGTAGTGCCTTCGGAGAACCACAAAGAAGGAGTATAATTTTCTTGTTCGTAGTCAAATACTTCGAGAGCTTTCGGTCGAATGCGCTTGACATTCCACAGGTGAAAAAACTCGTGAGCTACCAACTGAATAAAGCGTTCGTACTTTTCTTTAGCCCGAAAGCCAAAACGCGGATAGTTCAGAGTGCAGCTCTCTTTGTGTTCCAAACCGCCAAAACCAGAGCCGGACAAATGCAGGAAAAACACATAGCGTTCGTAAGGCAAACCGCCGAACATTTTTGCCTCGACTTCGATAACTTTTTGGATGTCTTGAATCGCCCGCTCTGGTTCTAAATTGCCTTTTCCCCAAACTACTAGCTGGTGGGGTTTTCCCATCATTTCAAACTCGTATACTTCGTGACAGCCAATCTCAAAAGGACTATCGACAAGGGTATCAAAATCCGCAGCAGCGAAAGTAAGATTTTGCCCTGAAACAGGCGGCAAAGTAGAAACGGTGCGCCATTGGGGCTGAGGCGGCACAACGGTCACGGTGTAGCAGTTGCGCTCAAAACCGGGCAAGAAAAAACACAAAGCCGCCGGATTGAAATAACCGTGAGTCGAGTCTAAATGATTGGTTCGCACTGTCAGTTCGTTGGCAAAAATGCGGTAGCGAACCGTGACATCTGACACCGAATCGGTCTCAATTTGCCAGTGATTTTTGCTGAGCTTGCGCCAAGGTAAAGCTCGATCGCCTCCTAGCGAGCTAAAATCTTGCAGGTGGCGGGCGTACTCTCGAACCAAATAAGAACCGGGAGTCCAGACAGGCATTTTTAAATCCAGAACCGGCTTCGACCAACCTTGCACGCGCAAAGTTACTTCAAACAGGTGGGATTCAGGATTGGGCATCGCCACCGAATATTGAATTGTCGGTGCTGTTAGTTGCCCTTGACGGTTGCCGGCAGCCGACGAGGTATCCAAAGAAGTAACATCAGTCATTGACTTGCCAAATTAATCAAGTGCTTGAGGTTGATCAAATGGATAGTTTGGTGGTCGGGATCGATTTTGATCCAACCCTTACTATCGAGTTTTTCCATAATTTTGCTGGTTTCATCTAGGGTGATATCTGTGACATCAGCTAAGTCTTCATAAGGAATATTGAAGATATCTTTGCCCTCAGCAGTTTTCTGACCGTAGTTTTCTGCCAGCTCGACTAAAGTATTTGCTAGTTTAACCGCTGGCTGGCGGTTGCGGAGTTGATACCGGAGATTGGTTTGGCGCAGCCGCCGTACCATCAGTTGCAGCATCCGGTGGTGCAATTGCGGGTCTTTAAACAGGGTTTGAATAAATCGCTGAGCTGTGACGCTCAGAAGCCGCACGGGCGATAGAGCAAGTACATCATTAGATCGGGGAGATTCGTCAAGAATAGCCATTTCGCCGAAGAAAGCACCCCGTCCTAAAATAGCCATTGATACAGCTCGATCGTTTGACAAGCGCCGAACTTTTACCCAGCCAGACACGACAAAGTAAATCGCGTTGCCCCAAGAATCCTCCATCACCACAGCTCGGCCCGGGGGATACTCATGCTTGACGGCATTTGATAGCAGCCCTCCCAAGGTTTCTGGGTTAGCACCCTTAAATAGAGGGAATAGCTCACTGAAAGCTTCTGTCTTCATCAAAAAAATGGGTAGAAACTCCGTCCTTCTAGGACGGCTTTATATTGTCTTTTTTTGATTACTACCGCCTTGGGACTGGTTGGCTCGGTGTGCTTTTGTGTTGCACTTTCAGCGGGACAATTACCGCATCAAACTTCCCAGCCCTGTACGCATAGTGTTTTGCTCTTTCGAGCCTCCCTTTCGGGGTGATGTTAGCCTCGCCAAGGTTTTAAGAGCTTGTTGGGCTGAAAGCACTGCCCCAGTGACCTTAGAGCTGTTTAACCTTCAGCGACAGAGCGGAAAACTGGCTTCGCATTCTCCGGTGTCGTGACTCAAAAAACGTAGTCAGTTAAGACTTAGGCTGGTCAGAATGGCTTGTCAGATTACTCTTCCAAGCCTCACGCCTTTAGGCTGAGGTTCCTGACGCAAACTCGCGGAGGTGGGAAATATGATTAGGCGACACCCAACAGCTAGGGAACGATCGATGTTTGGGAACACAAACAATCTGTTGCTCCTTTAATTGATGATAAGGGTGCAGAGGCGCGCTTCACGTAATAATCGGCAGATTCTTTAATCTTAAACGGGTTTACAAGCCTGTCACTGCCTGTTGAACTTTGCCCAACAGAGGTTCTATGTAATCCGGCCAGCCGATCGCGATTGACTGAGTGTGGGCCAGAGTCTCCGGCTCGATCGCATCTGCCGTCCACCTCAGCGGTTGACCTTGCAAGTCGCAACAAATCAATCCGGCTGCTTTTGCTAGAGCCAGAGGGCCGGCGGTATCCCACACTTTAACTCTGCCGTTGAGATACAGGTACAAACCGGCTCTACCGAAGATAACTTCCATCACTTTTAAGCCAAAGCTGCCCAGCGAGTAAAATTCGGCTCCGGGGATGCTTTGGGCGATCGCCCGGGCGTAGTTTTTCTGGTCTTTGTCTCCGAGAATAATTTTACAATTTTCTGCTGTCGGGGCCGGGGGCGCGCACAGGGCGATCGCCTGGGGCGCTTGGGCTCCCACAGTTTGGAACAATCCCCAATCTTTGCCGCCAAAATACATTTGGTCAAAAGCCGGGGCGTAGAGCCAGCCGGCCACAGGTTCTCCCTCCAGCAGCAGCCCCACCATCGAAGCGTAGTGCAGTTTTCCCCGAATAAATTCTTCAGTCCCGTCGAGGGGATCGATGCACCAGAGGCGCTGGTAATTGGCGCGGTAAGCTGCTCTGGAGGCGCTGTTTTCCTCAGTGATCCAGCCGTCTTCAGGAAACAAAGCGCTAAATGCTGCCGATAGTTGTCGGTCTAGGTATTGATCGATACTCGTCACGTAGTCGTTGGGCCCTTTCTCGGAAACTTCAAAAGGTTCGGCTGCGAGCTTGTAAGCTTCTTGACCGCACTCGCGCAGGGTGTAGCGAATTTTTTGGTCTTGCTCTGGAGAAATATACATGAGGTTAAACATAAATGCTTTAGCTAACTTCAGCATAAAAGCTTAAGTCCTTGGAATCGATCGGCGCGTGTCACTGTTTTTGATTCGTACAGGATTTGCGCGCGGGTGTAGAGAAACACGGTTTCCTAAACATCAGCACTGTTGCGATACAAGCCCCAGACAGGATTGGTGGAACTCACA